>JACQGQ010000041.1 GCA_016199495.1 Chloroflexota bacterium | reverse complement strand
CGACCCGGCCCGCAAGATTGGTCCCTTCTATCATGACGAGGCTGACCCGGAGAAGAGCCTCTTCTGGTTCGCTTTCAATACCAGCAAGCGGGGGATAACCCTGGATATCGAGAGCCCCGCCGGGCAGGCAACCTTCAAGCAGCTGGTGGAAACAGCCGATTTCGTCATCGAGTCGTTCCCGCCGGGATACCTGGACAGGCTTGGCCTGGGCTACTCCGCCCTAGAGCAGGTCAATCCCGGTATCATCATGGTTTCGGTTACCCCCTTCGGGCAGACGGGACCCTATAAGGACTACAAGGCGCCTGATATCGTCGCCTGGGCGATGGGGGGCGCCATGTATATGTGGGGCGACCCTGACCGTCCGCCTGTTCGGATAAGCCATCATTCCCAGGCATACCCTGACGCTGGTGCCGGGGCGGCGGTGGGGGCAATGATAGCCCTGCAGCAACGGCGGCTGACCGGAAAGGGACAGCACGTTGACTTCTCCATCCAGGAAGTTGTCGTTTGGAGTACCCAGATGCTGACGACCTGGTGGGACATGATGAGGGTTATCCAGTGGCGAGGGGGACTACGACCCGGCGCGGCGGCTCCTCGTACGCGAGGGCTGTGGCCCTGTAAAGATGGCTATGTTGCTTACCGTTACATGGGTGGTGACAACGGGAGACGTTACAGCCTGCCGTTTGTCGAGTGGATGGATGAGGAAGGGATGGCTAACGATTTCTTAAAGGGAATCGATTGGGATACATTTAACCTCGCAACCACGACTCAAGATGTCTTAGACCGCCTGGCCGAACCCACGCTTAAATTTTTCATGGCGCACACCAAAGCCGAGCTCCTGGAAGGGGCCGTGAAGCATCGCATCAGGCTTTACCCCGTGTCGACCACCAGGGATGTTATGGAGAGTGCTCAGCTGGCTGCCAGGAAGTATTGGGTTGAGCTAGCCCACCCGGAACTGGGCACGACCATTACCTATCCCGGCGCTTTCGCCAAAGCTTCAGGAGCACCCTTACGAATAGGGCGTCGTGCCCCGCTTATCGGTGAGCATAACCAGGAAATCTACCAGAGGGAGTTAGCCATCTCCAGAGAGAATCTCCTGACATTAAAGCCAGCTAAGGGCTATCCAGCCAAGCTTAGCCAGGAAAGCCAGCCGGAGAACCGGGCGCAAAAACCACTGGCGGGGGTAAGGGTTATCGATTTCACCTGGCAGGCGGCGACGCCGATAGCCGCTAGAATGCTGGCTGATTATGGCGCCCAGGTGGTTAAGATAGAGGGGAGGAAAAGGCACGATGTCCAGCGAGTAGTCGCTCCTTTCAAGGATGGCATCGTCGGGCTGGACCGCGGTGGTAATTATAACTCTTATAATAATGGCAAGCTTGACGTAACCCTTAATCTTGCCCATCCCAAGGGGGTGGAGGTCGCCAAGAAGCTTGTTGCCTCGGCCGATATTGTAATGGAAAGCTTCGCCGGAGGCGTCATAAAAAAACTGGGATTGGGCTACGAGGAACTGAAGAAGGTAAAGCCGGATATCATTATGCTCAGTGCCTGCATGCAGGGGCAAACCGGACCCTACGCCAGTCATCCCGGCCTGGGGTTCCATCTGTCAGCTTTAGCCGGCTTTGACTATATTGCCGGCTGGCCCGACCGCTACCCCCAGGACCTGGGCATCTACACCGATTTTATCGTTCCCCACTTTAATGCCCTGGCTGTCCTGGCTGCCCTTGACTATCGACGCCGCACCGGTAAGGGGCAGTATATCGACCTGTCCCAGCATGAAGCCATTGTCCACTTGATGGCACCCCTTACTCTCGACTACGTGGTCAACCGGCGCATCGCCGACAGGATGGGCAACCGTTCTAACGACGCCGCCCCGCACGGTGTCTATCGCTGCCGTGGTGAAGACCGCTGGTGCGCTATCGCTGTCTCCAGCGATGAGGAATGGCGGGGCTTCGGTCAGGCTATCGGCAACCCGGCCTGGGTCAAGCAATCTAAGTTCCGCACCCTGCCGGCCAGAAAAGAAAATGAGGATGAGCTGGAGCGGCTGGTTGAGGCGTGGACGATTAACTGCTCAGCCGAAGCAGTGATGACAATGCTGCAGGCAGGCGGGGTAGCCGCCGGGGTGGTCGAGACTGGTCAGGACCTGATGGAGCACGACCCCCAGTTGAAGCACCGCCGTTTCTTCCAGGAGCTTGACCATCCGGAAATAGGCAAGCACTACAGCCGACGACTGGCTTTTATGCTCTCCAAATCGCCCTGTGAACTGCGGCGGGGCCCTTTGCTGGGTGAGCATAACGAGTATGCCTTGAAGGAGATTCTCGGCCTGACGGACGAGGAGATTGCTGAGCTGGTAATCGAGGGGGTCGTTGAGTAGACTATCACGGCAGAGTAGACTACGAGTGATTAAGTAGCTCAGAGAGGATTGACCTATTCCTGCTGGAGGTGAAACTATGACTCAAGAGAAGACCGAGGGTATGCTCAGCCCATACCGAGTTTTAGACCTGACTGATGAGAAGGGACTCCTCTGCGGCAAATTACTGGGCGACCTCGGGGCTGATGTCATCAAGGTGGAAAGACCGGGTGGCGACCCGGCCCGTAAGACAGGCCCCTTCTATCACGACCAGGCTGACCCGGAGAAGAGCCTCTTCTGGTTCGCTTTTAATACCAGCAAGCGGGGGATAACCCTGGATATCGAGAGCGCTGCCGGGCAGGCAACCTTCAGGAAGCTGGTGGAAACAGCCGATTTCGTCATCGAGTCGTTCCCGCCGGGATACATGGACAGGCTTGGCCTGGGCTACTCCGCCCTGGAGAAGGTTAATCCCGGTATCATCATGGTTTCTATCACACCCTTCGGGCAGACCGGTCCCTATAAGGATTACAAGGCGCCTGATATCGTCGCCTGGGCGATGGGTGGCATGATGTACCTGTGGGGTGATGCTGACCGTCCGCCTATACACATGAGTCATCATTCCCAGGCATACCTTACCGCTGGTGTCGCAGCGGCGGTGGGGGCATTGATGGCCTTTCACCACCGCCTGATGACCGGACAGGGTCAGCACGTTGACCTTTCAATCCAGGAAATTCTCATTTGGTGCACCCAGATGCTGACCACATATTGGGATATGCTGAAGGTCATCCAATGGCGAGGCGGACTGCGAGAACGTCCTGGTGTTGCTCCTCGTTCAAGAGGGCAGTGGCCCTGCCAGGATGGCTATGTTGCTTGGTCTTACGCTGGTGGTACCAACGGGAGTCGTACCAGCCTGCCACTTGTCCGGTGGATGGAAGAGGAAGGGATGGCTGACGATTTCTTAAAGGGCATTGATTGGGAAACACTTGACCTCTCAACCATGCCTCAGGATGAAATGGCACGTCTGGTAGAACCCACGCACAAATTTTTTATGGCACACACCAGAGCTGAGCTCTGGGAAGGGGCATTGAAGCGTCGCATCAGGCTTTATCCGGTGGCTACTACCGAGGATATCCTGGAGAATGCCCAGCTGGCCGCCAGGGAGTACTGGGCGGAGGTAAAACACCCGGAGCTGGGCACGACCATTACCTACCCCGGCGCTTTCGTCAAGGCTTCAGAGACACCTCCCCGAATATCACGTCGTGCCCCCCTTATCGGTGAGCATAACCAGGAGATTTACGAAAAGGAGTTAGGCAACTCAAGACAGACTAAGGGTTATCTCGCCAATCTTAAGAAAGAGAGCCTGAAGAAGAAACCGCTTGAAGGGATAAGGGTTGTTGATTTCGCCTGGATTGCCGCCGCTCCGATAGCCGTCAGAATGCTCGCTGACTATGGCGCACAGGTGATTAAGATTGAGGGGGGGAAAAGGTACGATGTCGTGCGGTTAGTAGTTCCCTTCAAGGATGACGTTTTTGGGTTGAATCGTGGTGGTAATTATAACACTTACAGCGCTGGTAAACTCGACATAGCTCTTAACCTGGCCCATCCTAAGGGGGTGGAGGTCGCCAAGAAGTTCATTGCCCAGGCTGATGTTGTCGTGGAAAGCTTTGCCGGAGGGGTACTGAAAAAGATGGGACTGGGCTATGAGGCACTGAAGAAGGTGAAACCCGATATTATTATGCTCAGCGCTTGCATGCAAGGACAAACCGGACCTAACGCTAGCCACCCAGGATTGGGTTCCCATTTGACACCCCTGGCAGGCTTGACCCATATTACCGGCTGGCCCGACCGGCCACCACAAAACCTTGGCATTTACACCGATTTCGTCGTTCCCCACTTTAATGCCCTGGCTATTCTGGCTGCCCTTGAGTATCGGCGCCGCACCGGCAAGGGACAATATCTCGATGTATCACAGTATGAAGCCAGTGTCCACTTAATGACACCCCTTATCCTCGACTATCTCGTCAACCAGCGGGTAGCCATGAGAATGGGCAATCGCTCTGCTGACGCCGCCCCGCACGGTGTCTATCGCTGCCGTGGTGAAGACCGCTGGTGCGCCATCGCTGTCTTCAGCGATGAGGAGTGGCGGAGCTTCAGCCGGGTTATCGGCAACCCGGCCTGGACAAAAGGGTCTAAGTTCACTACCTTAGCGGCGAGGAAGGAAAACGAGGATGAGCTGGAGCGGCTGGTCGAGGCGTGGACGATTAACCGCTCAGCCGAAGAGGTGATGAGCCTGCTGCAGGCGGCCGGAGTGGCAGCCGGGGTGGCCGAAAATGGTGAGGACCTGATGGACCATGACCCTCAGGTGAAGTACCGCCACTTTTGGAGGGAGATTGACCATCCGGAAATAGGCAAACACAGAATCCGGGGGCCTGCTTTTGTGCTCTCGAAGGCGCCCTGTGAACTGCGGCGGGCTCCTTTGCTGGGCGAGCATAATGAGTATGCCTTAAAGGAGATTCTCGGTATGTCGGAGGAGGAGATTACCGAGCTGGTAATCGACGGAGTCCTCGAGTAGACCCGAGGCTGTAACCAGGCTTAGGCACCAAGGAAGCTGCCGGGACCTGATGTGTCAAGACAACCTCTGTCATTAAAAAGATTGGTAACAAAAGGTGGGGGGGTGATGGCTAGCCATCACCCCCCCACCCTGATTTACGGTTGTGCCTCCACTTCTTCACCTGGTGAAGGGGTGCTGTCTAATGCCCCATGGCCGCCTTCATCTCCTGGTCAATCCAGATATATTGAGGCCACCAGAAAGTAGCGACATGGCTGCGGTTGGCGCCTTCGAAATTCTTGAGCCAGGGTTGCCACAGGTTGTATTGATTTGGTGACGGCAGGAGCATGAACCACGCCTGTTCGTAAATGTAGGGGATGACCTCCCGTAACATCTGGCGCCACTTCGGGTCGGGCATGGTTTTGATTAGCTCGACATATAGCGCCTCCATCTTCGGGTCTTCAACCAGACTATTGTTGGGGCCACTGCCCTTCCGAAAATAGGTCATCTGATAGATTGACGCCGATGTCATTGTTGCCATATACATCTCTTTCTGTCTCTTAAACCTGGTTGTACTGGCAACGACAGTGGGGCTTTGAACATCAATTTTCAGGTCGACGCCGATTTTAGCCCAGTACTCTTTGATTATCTGGAGCAGCTCGATACGCTCGGCTGGCGCCGAGGCGACAAGAACCTCGGCCTTAAAGCCCTGCGGGTAGCCGGCCTCCGCCAAAAGGGCTTTTGCCCTGTCCGGGTGATATTCAAATAATTCCTTGGCTGACGCGGGCAACTCCTCAAACGGCATATAGACATCTGCCCACTCGGCTACGGGATATGCCGGCCATTGGAGCAATCCGGCATCACCCTTGTAATAGACATCGCGTAACTCGAAGTGGTTTATCGCCATAGCCAGCGCCCGCCGCACCCTGACATCATACCAGGGTTGCTCCGGCTTGTCATTGCGCATGTTTAAGGTCAATTGAGCTTCCCCGACATGTTTTACCCACTTCAGTTCGGGGCTACTCTTCAGCAGGGGCCCAGCCTCATCCGGGTCAAGGTTAAGTAGAGTGTCAATCTTGCCGGTGCGCAGTGCTGCCTGCTGGGTAGAGCTATCAGGTATAATGAGCACCTTGACCGTGTCCACATAGGGCAGCCGGTTCTCCGGGAAGAAGGGGTCATTGCCCCAGTAGTTGGGATTGCGGACATAGGTCAGTGAACTGGCGCTAACATAATCTTTCAGTATATATGCCCCGGTGCCGACGACATTCTTCCAGTCATTCATGTCACCGTATTTCTGGGTCACTTCCGGGGGGTGTATTTGGCGGTGACAGCCCATCGCCATAAATACGGCCGGCACTGTTCCTGGTTGAGTTTTCACAATGACGTCCCATTTATTCGTCGGCGAGACAGATATTGAGTTTTGTGGCTTGTCCGGGTCGCTTAGCAAGGGGCCTCGGCCACGGCCATACGTGCCCGGGCCGAAGAGACGGATGTAGTCGGAAACCACGTCCTCGGCGGTAAAGAGCCGACCGTTCATCGGCGGTTTATCCTGCCAGTAAACCCCCTGGCGGATGTGATAGATAATGGTCTGGTCATCGGGTATCTCATAGCCTGTCGCCAGCATGGGCGTAAATGAAAACGGCGAGTCTATGTGTAACATCATATCGAGTTCACCGGTACCCGCCGGCCCCCTCATCCAGTCGTGCTGGATGGCCAGTCTCTCAAGAACAGGCTCAGAAGCCCAGGTACTGGCGTCCAGGATAGAATCAAACACAGACGGCTCCACATCATTAGTAAAGATAAATTCCCCGCCATACCTTGGTTTTTCCAGCATTTTTTCCACCACCGTGCCGTCCCGCTTCGTCGCCGTCCATTTCACCAGGTTCCCTTCCCCCTTGGGCACGACCACTTCTTTGGGCACGACCTCTTCCTTAGGCGTCACCACCTCTTCCTTGGGCACCACCTTTTCCTCCTCGACCACTGCCGGCGCACAGGCAGACAGCAGCAGGGCTGCCACCATCCCGCCACTGCCCACCATCCAGATAATTTTCCTTATCATTTCTTCCCTCCTCAATTTTGACTGAGATACCCGTCTAATCTATTTTTCAACCTTTAGCAACTAGGGTAACCTATCTTTTAACCTTTGTCAACCCCCCCCTTTCAGCACTAGCTTCCTTCTTCAGCCGCCGGGTTGACGTAGCTCTTCAAATAGGGTAGTATAAAAAGACGAAGAGCCGGCAGTGCATTGGTGACCGCCGAGGTTTGCTATAGGGAATCCTCGCTAAAGGGAGAGGGAACTATGTTTGGTAAGTTAGGATTGCCGGAGGTTGCCATTATTCTGGTAATTATTTTGATTGTCTTCGGGGTAGGTAAGCTGCCACAGGTTGGCGGGGCTATCGGCAAGGGGATACGAGCTTTCCGCAAGGGGCAGGCTGGTGAGGATGAGGAGGAGGCAGAAAAACCCAAAGGGAAAACCGCTAAGAAAGCAGCCAAGGGTGGAACGAAAAGTTAAGGTATCTTACAGTCATCATGAGCGCTGAGGGACTGCGTTTGGGGTGGGGGTCAGGTTTGTCAAAAAAGCTCTTCGGAGCTTTTTTAGTGATGTTAGCAGGTTCACTGTGAATAGCTTAATCGGCATTCCCGTGGTTTTGGGAGGCACCGGTTGTTTCTGGTAAAACCGGAAAATTTTTTGGTGTGGTATTGGTGGCGGGGAGTCAAGGCGGGTGCCGGCGCATAAAAGTGATATGAGCAGTTCAAAAAAGGGAAAAGGCGACCGCTTCAGTATCAACCGGCGGACTTTTCTTAAAGCGTCAGCCTTTACCGGAGCCGCCGTCGCCGCCAGCCGTATTATCAAGTATCCCGAAGCCTCCCTGGTTTCTTCTCAGCCAAGCACTGAAGGTGTTATCACCGAAAGATGGATTACTACCTCCTGCCTTAATTGCTCTACCCGCTGTGCCACTCAGGTCAGAGTAGTCAATGGTAAAGCCGTGAAGATAGTCGGTAATCCACTATCTCAGGTCTCTGAAGGGGAAATTTGCCCCCGGGGACACATTGGCCTTCAAGTCTTGTATGACCCAAATCGCCTCAGTGTCCCACTGAAGAGAACCAACCCGGCGAAGGGGAGGGGGGTGGCGCCTGATTGGGTGCCTATTTCCTGGAGTCAAGCTCTGGGTGAGGTTAGTGCCCGCTTAAAAGCGCTCAGGGATGAAGCTCAACCGCACCAGCTACTACTGCTTCACGGGCTGAATACCAGCAGCGATGAAGATATGATTTACCGTTTTGCCGCTGCCTACGGCACCCCCAACGTCGTTTCCGGAGACACCCTGGAGAATGAGGCGGCAAAGTCAGGCCGGTGGCTGGCGGATGGTAATTCTAGTCACATTGCCTATGACTTCGGACAGACAAACTATATCCTAGTCTTCGGTGCCGATATTTTAGAATATGAAAAACCGCTGGCCCGTAATTTGAGGATGTGGGGTAAGATACGGCGTGAAAGACCTAACCGGGCAAAGGTGGTCGTAATTGACCGGCGCTATTCAGTTACCGCGGCTAAATCTGACCGGTGGCTACCGGTCAATCCTGGTAGCGATGCTGCCCTGGCGATGGCTCTCGCCAACGTAATTATCAGCGAAGGGCTTTATGATACCGATTTCATTAGCGGCTGGACTACCGGGTTTGATGAGTATAAAGAACTGGCACTAAGTTACTACAGCCCGCAAAGAGTGGCCGCCATAACGGGTATCGAGACTGATACCATCCGGCAAATAGCCAGGGAATTCGCCCGGAGCAGACCGGCGATTGCCTGGGCAGGCAGGGGAGTCGCTGCCTGGCCGAACGGGACTTATAATAGCTACGCCATATTCTGCCTTAATGCCCTGGTTGGCAGTATCGATACCCCGGGTGGGGTAATCTATCAGGAAAACCCCGGCTATAGAGACCTGCCAGAACCAGCCGAAGATGATATCGCCCGGGCGGGTAAAGATAAGCCGAGGCTGGATTTCGGCAAAACAAGCCTGTTCCCGGCGGCGGCAGCGGTGGCCAATCAGGTGGCCGACTCTATATTGAACGATGACCCTTATCCGCTAGCAGTTGCTATCGGCTTTAACAGTAACTTTAATATGTCGGCACCTGGAGCCTGGCGCTGGGATGCCGCCCTTAAGAAGCTGCCTTACTATGTCCACCTGGCGCCCTTTATCAGTGAAATGGCGGAGTATGCTGACATAATACTGCCGTCGTCCACCTTCTTAGAGGAATGGGGCTATGACCATTCGCCACCAGGCTCGGGCTTCGCTGAGGCAAAAATAAAACAGCCGGTGGTGGCGCCTTTAGACGATAGTAAAGGCGTCGCCGATACAATCTTTGAAATAGCCAGCCGACTGGGGGGAACGGTAGCCAGTTCCTTTGCCGCTATCGGCGGTGATGCCCAAGGCTTTGTCAGATACCGCACCGAAACTCTTATGCCCTGGTCGGATTTTCGGGAGAAGGGTGTTTGGCTGGGACCGGCCTACCAGTACCACAAATATGACCGTATCTTCAAGACACCCTCGAGAAAATTTGAATTCTATTCGGGTAATCTGGAAAACCTGCTCAAAAGAACCGGGCAGGGAGTTGCTAGCCGGCTGGTTTACCTGCCCCATTACGAGGAGGTTAAATTCCTCGGTGATGAGTTAAGCTATCCCCTTGTGTTATCGACCTACCAGCCATTACTAAACATAGAGAACGGGAACCAGAACTATCCCTGGGCTCAGGAGTTTTTCCTGGTGATGCATGGCAGTGGCTGGACCAACTTCGTCGAGATGAATAGCCAGACAGCCCGTAGCCTGGGAATTAGAGACGGAGAGATGGTCTGGGTGGAATCTTTATTTAATCGAATCAAGGTAAGGGCAAGGGTAACTGAAGGGATTCACCCCCAGGTTGTCGCTATCGCTGTCGGTCAGGGGCACTATGCCGCTGGCCGGTGGCAGCAGGCTATCGGCGTCAACCCCAATGAAATTATCGGCGTCGACTACGACCGCTTCAGTGGTCAGTCGTCCTTTTTCAATACCAGGGTTAAAGTTTACCGGGCATGAGGTAGTAAATGGCACGATGGGGAATGGTAATTGACCTGGATAAGTGTACTGCTTGTCAGGCTTGCTCCGTCGCTTGTAAGGCGGAAAATAATGTTCCGCATGGCTCGCCTCAGGAGCATACCAGGAGGACGGCCCTTTTCTGGCATAAGGTAATCGCCGTTAGTCGTGGTGAATATCCATCAGCCAGTATTGACTTGATACCAATGCCGTGCATGCACTGCGATAAGGCGCCTTGTGTCACCGTCTGCCCGGTAAAAGCAACCTATCGTCGTGACGATGGCATTATTATCCAGGACTTCCGGCGCTGTATCGGCTGTAAATACTGTATGATTGCCTGTCCCTATGGCGTCAGGAATTTTAATTATAAGGAACAGGAGGAACAGGAATATCACCGTCCCGACCTCCCTCCCGACCGGGCAAGCCGGGGGCCCTGGCCGTTTCCGCAACGGGTGCATGGTGTCGTCGAGAAATGTACTTTTTGCTTTCATCGCATTGACCAGGGAATAAGAGAGGGTAAAAAGATAGGTGTGGAGGTAGTGCCTGCCTGCGCCGAAGCCTGTCCGGCGCGTGCCATTTACTTTGGCGATTTAGATGACCCTGATAGCCAGGTTTCACAGCTATTAGCCTCCAGAGAGTGGCTTAGACTACGGGAGGGAATGGGTACCAGCCCCAAAGTATTTTATCTCCCCAGATAAGAGGATACTAAATGGCTTTGACTTACTCGACAATTGAAGGCAACTCCAGAAGATACAATACCTTACTGGGGATTCTGGCTGCTCTGGTGCTGGCTGGAGCGGTTAGCTTTGTCGTCAGCTACCTGAAAGGCCATCAGGTGTTTGGCGGCAGTAATGTTGTTCCCTGGGGATTGCCCATCGTTTTTCTTATCTATTTGATAGGACTTAGCGCCGGTTCGCTTATTCTTTCCTCCCTGACCTATGTTTTTGGACGGGAGGAGTACAAACCGATTGCCCGGATGGCGGTATTCCTGGCAATAGTGCTTATCCTGGGCGCCATGGTATTTATCTTTGTCGACCTGGGTCGACCGGAAAAGTTCTGGCGGCTTTTCATGTTCTTTTACCTGAATAACATGACCTCCATGTTTGCTATCAACGGGGTGCTTTACGGTGGCTATTTAGTAATCAGTCTGCTTTATCTCGGCTTCATCTTGGCTGACCAGCCGAGATTGACCAGGAGGATAGGGATATTAGCTGTTGCCTGGGCGGTGCTCGTGCATATGGGTACCGGCGCCATATTCGGTTTCGTGGCGGCTCGGGAGCCGTGGTTCTCACCGATAAAGCCCCTCGAGTTTCTAGCGGCTGCCCTGGCATCGGGGTTAGCCCTGCTCATACTGGCGGTAATATTCACCTTGAAATTTACCGGCCGGGAGGTAAAAAGGGAAACGATAACCTCCCTGGGGGGTCTACTGTCAGTATTTATTATCATCCTCTTGGTTCTGGTGTTTGTCGATAAAGTAACTCATTTTTACGCGCCGGCTCGAGAAGCCACTGTTTATATGCTGGCCGGTCCGGGCAGCTGGGTTTTCTGGGTTTTACAGATAGGTATGGGCGCAATTATCCCGCTGGCACTCTTGTTCCATCCTGGATTAAGTAAGACCATCCGTGGCGTGGCTCTGGCGGCGGCTTCGGTAGTAATCGGTGTCTTTTTTGAGAGATTTTATCTGGTGATTACCGGGGCGGCTTATCCTCTGGATTATTACCCGGGGAAGATAGAGGGGGTGTGGGGAGTCACCGGCTCGTTCCCAATAACACCTGTTGAAACTCTGCTTTCCGTGGGGATAGTTGCCCTATTGGGACTTATTTTTATGCTTGGTTTGAAATACCTAGAGCTTTTACCGGCGGTTGAGAGCATTGAAGCATCGGCTGGTGGGGGTGGGGAAAAAATAACGGCATCAGAAACTTCTGTATCTGAGGGTAAAGTATGAGCGAGTTCGGGGGAACTCATCAGGACAGGCTCAAGCTACGCTTCGTCAAGCCGGAAGGTAAAATCAGTCGGCGGGAACTGTTAAAGCTGGTTTTGCCTCGCTATGAGGTGATACCTTTTATCGAATCAGCCTTATGTCGGGGAAATAAGGAATGTGGGCTTTGTCTGGCTACCTGCCCGCTTCAGGCGATAAAGGTTGAAGGCGACGAAGTCATTATTGACACTACTTTATGCACCGGCTGCGGTGCCTGTACTGTCGTCTGCCCGCCCCGGGCTATCGTCTATCCCACTTTTTCCCTGGAACGCCTGGATAAAGAAATGGAGAGTTCGCTCCTTCCCCAAGGTACTCTGCTTGAATCCAGGATAATAGCCCTCATCTGTCAAAATTGTTTACCAACCCCTGATAAGGACAGCGCCAGTCAGTTCCTTCTCCCGCCTAATGTACGGGGTTTAAAAATTCCCTGCCTGGCGATGGCTTCGCCATGGTTATTGCTGCGCGCCTTTGATAGAGGGGCTCAAGGGCTGGCACTCATTGCTAATAGGAAATGCTCCGTTAAATTGGACCCAAATATATGGCAGGAAAATGTTCGCTTTGTCCAGTCGTTACTTGAGTGCTGGCAGATTGAACCGCAGCGTATCAGAGCCTTCGCTATGGCTGACGATTTTCATAAGGTTGTCCCGGAACTGGACCAGTTCGCCCAGGAAATGGCGCCATTAGCCCCGACACCACTGGGTTTGGCTGAGCCGACAGTACTTCCGGGGGATGGCTTACTACTGCCGGCGCTGATTAAAGGTTTGGCGGATAAAGTGGGGGGTTCAGCTAAAGGGGCCGTCGTCGCCGGGCTGGTGCCTTTTGGCAAGCTGGAGGTGGGGGCACAATGTAGCGGTTGTGGCCTTTGTGCCCTTGATTGTCCGACAGAGGCACTGACGGCTTCAGCGAGCGCCGAGACTGATAGCTACCAGCTACTTTTCCGGCATGATTGGTGTGTTGCTTGCGGCCGATGCGTCGGTGTTTGTCCGGAGAAGTGCCTTCAGTTAGAGCGTATCCTTGAACTCGACAGGATAGATAGCCCGGCGGCGGTGCTTTTTGAAGATAGAATTGCCCGGTGCCGTCACTGCGGCAGCATTATTGGTTCCAGGGCAATGATTGAGAAATTGCAGGCTAAACTGCTGGTAATGGGGGAGGCATTTACTGCTCAGCTTGAGCTCTGTCCGGCGTGTAAAGTTAAGGACTGGGAATAAGGACAATGGCTGTATTACTCAGGGCGATAGCTATTTTTATAGAAGTCTCGCTACTGGTATCAATCATGTATGTTTTGCTGGCGGGGGCGCGACTTACCATTTTTGACCTGGGGCTGGGGCCAAAATATAAGAAGGTGGTCACGATGGCGCTGGTACTGGTCGGCGGCATGGTGCTGGCCTTTTTCATCGCCCACTTAACGGCATTTTACCCTGCTTTATGAGGTTAAAGTCGGGATGTGGAGGTGGGGTTGGCTGATATAGTCCGCAGGACTTTGGCGGTAGTTTAGTTGAGGAGGGTAGTTTGGAATCTCTACGTGAGCTTTTCTGGGCCGGCCAAGAAGTTTACATAACAAAAGTCTTTATGCCTCTCATCATAGGCGTTGCCATATTCTCCCCGATTATTCTGGCCCTTTTTGTCTTTGGTTTTTGGCGGCGCTACCGCTTATGGAGGCTGGGACAGGCCGATAATCGCTGGGAAAAGTGGTTTACCCGGCTGATGACGACCCTGGCTGTAGCCCTAGCCAATGTCAGAATCTTGAGGCTGAGCGAACTGTACCCCGGTTTGATGCACAGCCTTATTTTTGGGGGAACGGCCCTCCTCTTTTTGGGTAAGATAGTCAGGCTGTTCTCATTCGGCGGGCTGACAATGCCACCACAAAGTATTTATCTTTACGCCTCTTTGACTTCTGAGATTGGGGGTGTTTTGATACTCATCGGCGGGGGTATGGCCGTCTATCGGAGGTACATTAAGAAAGCGCCCCGCCTGGACACTGTGCCTGAGGATACCCTGGTTTTTGTCTGGGTGTTTCTGCTGGTACTTACCGGCTTTATGGTAAAGGGCTATCGTATTGCCGTCAGCGAGGTCAGCCCTACCGACTGGGCGATGTGGTCACCGCTAGGCTACCTTGTTGCCAAGATTTTTCCCACCTTCGACACCGGGATTAAGAACGAAATCCTGGTCTGGCATCGTGCCTTGATTCACACCATACCAGCCTTTATCTTCCTCGGCTATATCTGGCTAATACGTTCCCGTCTGCAGCATGTACTCCTTTCTCCGCTCAATGTATTTTTCCGCTCACTGAAGCCAAAAGGTGCTTTGAACCCTATCAACCTTGAGAGTACCGAGATATTTGGCGTCTCCCGGATTGAGCATTTCACCTGGAAACAGCTCCTCGACCTGGATGCCTGCACCAGGTGCGGTCGTTGTCAGGATGCCTGTCCGGCTTACTTTAGTGGCAAAGCTCTCAATCCTAAGAAGGTTATCCAGGACCTCAAGGCGCATCTCCAGGACGTCTATCCGATACCATTTGTCAGGCAGGCCATTGAGTCCAGAGCAGATATGGTTACCGAGGTCATCACTGAGGAGGTAATCTGGGACTGTACCACCTGCCGGGCTTGCCAGCAGGCGTGCCCGATTTATATTGAGCATGTTGACAAGATAGTGGATATGCGTCGCAGCCTGGTAATGGAAAGGAGCCAATTGCCGGAGTCGGCGCAGCAGGCGCTCCAGTGTTTGACGGCTAGAGAGCACCCCTGGCGAGGTACCACCGCCACCAGAACCGATTGGGCGGCAGGCCTGGGAGTAAAGGTGCTCTCGGAAGACAGCAATATTGATGTGTTGTACTGGGTGGGCTGCACGGCGGCTCTGGAAGAAAGGAATATGAAGGTGAGCGCCGCCACGACCAAGATTCTACAGGCAGCGGGAATTAATTTCGGGATACTGGGTAGCGAGGAGAGCTGCTGCGGTGACCCGGCACGGAGAATGGGCGACGAATACCTCTTTCAGACACTTTGCCAGAAGAACATCGAACTCCTTCAGGCCTACCATGTCAAAAAAATCCTGGCCAGTTGTCCCCATTGCTTCAATACCATCAAGCATGAGTATCCGCAGTTCGGTGGTAACTTTGAGGTTATTCACCACAGCCAGTTTATTGCTAATTTGATTCGTGATGGCAAACTAAAGCTTGGCGGCCTGGATGGCAACCAGGTGGTGGCTTATCACGATTCATGCTACCTGGGGCGTTACAACGATATTTATCAGCAACCGAGAGACATTCTGAAGGCTATCGACGGCATAAACAGGGTGGAACTGGCTCGCTCCCGGTCAATAAGCTTCTGCTGTGGTGGGGGGGGTGGCCATATGTGGCTGGAGGAGGCGCCGGACAAGCAGGTTAATGTCAAGCGGACCGAGCAGATAATCGAGGCTAAAGCCGACCTCGTAGCCACCGCCTGCCCCTACTGTTTGTCGATGTTTGAAGACGGGCTGAAAACCAAGGAAGTAGCCGAGACTATCAAGGCTCTGGACATAAGTGAGCTAGTTGCTCAGGCGCTGGATACTGCCAAAGGCTCTCTATCTACGCCGGATATGCTATAATTAATCTGTTAGAATTGAAGTAATGGATGACTCTGGCTTCTTTTAAACTAAACTAAGATGACGAAGTCTTCGCCGAAAAGAGCTGCCCCTTTTACGATTCATGACCTGCCTCTTTCGGAACGGCCCCGGGAGAGGCTACAGAGATTCGGGGTAGAAGCGCTATCGGTGCCAGAGATTTTGGCTTTACTTCTCGGACGTGGTATCGCCGGTGAGTCAGTGATGGTCACGGCGCAGAGACTGCTCAGCCAGTTTGGCGACCTCAAAGGAATGGCCGCTGCCTCGGTCGAGGAGCTGTCCCAGGTGAGGGGGATTGGTCTGGCCAAGGCAGCTCAGATTAAGGCCGCTTTTGAGTTGACTAATCGGCTGGAGGGTTATCCGGAGCCTGGTAAAAAACCATCGCTTAAGTCCCCTGATGCGGTGGTGAGCCTGGTGAGGAGCCGGTTAAGGGGTAAAAAGAAAGAGCACTTTCTGGCATTGCTGCTGGATACCAGGGGTCAGTTGATAAAGACCTCAGAGATTTCCGTGGGTAGCCTGGATAGCAGTATCGTTCACCCCAGGGAAGTATTCAAAGAGGCGATGTCAGCCAGTGCTGCCTCAGTCATCTTTGTGCATAATCACCCTTCAGGCAACCCTGAGCCTTCAGAAGATGACATAAAGTTGACAGAGAGATTAGCTCAGGCCGGGGAGATTGTGGGCATAGATGTCCTGGACCACATTATCATTTGCGATAAGAGTTTTTTGAGCCTGAAGAATAAGGGCTTGTTTTGAGCTTGCTTCTTAGCCTTGATAGTGATAGACTGACTAATTTGTTAGAAGGTAGGGATTTTTTCTAATGGTAAATGGTAACCGGATGTCACGGCGGATATTACACACCTCAGATTTACATTTACTATCGCTTGGTGACAGAGCCTGTCACAGTTTGGAGGCTCTGGTCGACCTGGCGAGCCAGGCTAAGGTGGATTTGGTTATAATTGCCGGCGACCTTTTCGACCATAATAGGGTTAGTGACAGTTTAGTCAACTTTGTCGCCGAGCAGTTGCAGCGCCTGCCAGGCGATGTGGCGATTCTGCCCGGGAACCACGATTGCCTGGTGCCCGGTTCTGTCTTTGACAAGGGGGAGCCCTGGGAGGACTGTGCCAATGTCCATATCTTTAGAATACCCCATGGGGGAACGCTGGATTTACCCGGACTGGGAGTATCCTTGTGGGGAAAATCCATAAACTCCTATGTGGATAACGTTCTACCTTTGGCCGGGATACCACAACCTCGGGGGAATGGTCAATGGCATATCGCGGTGGCTCATGGTTACTATGTTGATACTGAGCCACCTCTTTTCCCCAGCTATCATATCACTCATGAAGAAATTACTACCTCGGGTTGGGACTATATCGCCCTGGGGCATGTCATCACTTTCCGCTGTATTTGTAACGAACCGGTGAAAGCCTACTACTCTGGTTCGCCCTCTCTATCCGGTACGGTGGCTATAGTTGACCTTGGTGAAGAGACGGGGGTACAGGTTACTCCCTATTACTTGCGAGATAAGTATATGATATAATGTGACCAATCTAAAACTTGAGGTAGTAAGCAATTGCAAGCAGATTTCACTAAATTAGATAGGGCTTTTAATCCCAGGTGCCTGGTCGTGGTGGGGGATAAGAAAGAGAGCAATTTTATGTGGCTCAATAGCCAGAGCACTTTTAAGGGAAAGCTCTATTCCGTGCAAATTGCCCCTGAAGAAATCGAGGGTATCAAGGCTTTAGGGGTAAAAAACTACACCAGCCTTTTAGACATCCCGGAGCCAGTAGACCTGGCGATTGTCGCCGTGCCTCGAGCGATTGCTCCCCGAGTTCTGGAGGATTGCATCCGCAAGGAAGTAGCTGCCGCCCATTTCTTTACTTCTGGTTTTGCCGAGACGGATACTGAGGAGGGGAAAAAGCTTGAGCGCTGGCTCACTGAGAAGGCAGAACAAGCCAACTTTCACCTCATTGGTCCCAATTGCATGGGAATCTTTAATCCGGGGCTTGGGGTAAGGCACAACCGCGAGCAATACGCTGGCGTTTCGGGCACGGTGGGCTTTATCTCACAAAGCGGCACCCATGCGACAACTTTCGTTCACGAGGGGCATCTCCAGGGGGTGGACGTCAATAAATCAGTGAGCTTCGGTAATGGCATCGTGCTTGATTCGGCTGATTACCTGGACTACTTTGGTCGTGACCCGGAGATTAAGGTTATTGGTATGTACCTGGAGGGGGTAAGGGACGGGCAGCGGTTCTTCCGGGTATTGCGAGAGGTAGCGGCCCGCAAGCCGGTGGTGATATGGAAGGGTGGGCGAACGGAGGAAGGAAAGCGGGCTACTGCCTCGCACACCGGGTCACTGGCGGTATCTCAAGCTATCTGGGATGCGGCCGTGAGGCAGTGCGGGGCAATAAAAGTGACCAGGCTGGAGGAAATCATCGATACGATAAAGGCTCTCGTCTATCTTGCGCCGGTTTACGGTAACCGGGTGGCGGTAACTGGCGGCGCCGGGGGGCCATCGGTCGCTATTGCCGATGTCGTGGCTGAGGCAGGGCTGAGGTTGCCGCTGCTTACCCAGGAATCCTATGACGAGTTGGCCACCTTCTTTACCCTGGTAGGGGGTGGTTATCGCAATCCGGTAGATACTGGTAATGTGAATCGCCGGGAGATGAAGCGTATTCTGGAAATCCTGGAGCGAGACGCCAATATAGATAACCTGGTGCTGTTAGTTACGGCGCGTTTCGGTACTAATGAGCAGCTGGAACGCGACGTCGCTTTAATGACTGGCATTAGAGAGAGGTCACCGAAACCGGTGATGGCTATTCTATCCCACTACTTCTCGCCTGAGGCAGTAGAGGAAGCCGGCAATATCATTCAAAAGTTTCAGGGGGGCGGTGTCCCCACCTTCATTACCTTTGAGCGGGGTGCTCGTGCCCTGAGAAATGCTCTCGATTACTACAGCCTCAAAAACAGCCTCAATCCCCGGTAAAAACAGTGCCAACCCCTGAGAATTAGAAGTTATACCCCTGGGGAAGTTTGACGACTTAGTCCAGGTCAGTCTTTACCGAAGCTGGATGATTTGTGCTTCAGCTTTACCTGAGTCGATTGTCAGCAGACCTACCGTACCCAGCTCGTGTTTATAGTAAGGAAAAGTAGGGCTGCCCGGGTTGACCAGTAGCAGGTCTTCCCTCTTTTCCAGCTTAGCCTCATGGCTGTGACCAAAGACGAGGACATCCGGGACGCTGTCCTGCTGCGGGCTTAGTCGCCTTAGCTCTTGTCTGGAACGAAAGGGCCAGAAGTCCCACCAGCTGTGTGCCAGCCAGATGGTAACGCCCTCCACAGTCAGGAAGTGTTTCGATTTGACGCGCTTATCACTAGCCGTCCGGTAGGGGTCGTCATCACCCTCAGCCGCTATTATCGGGGCGATGCCTTCCAGTTCGTCCAGGGTGGCGATATTGTAGATATCCCCGGCGTGTAGAATCAGGTCAACACCACGGAAGGCCTCCTTCAGTTGGGCCGGGAGTGCTGCGACGTGATTCGGAATATGGGTATCGGAAAGCAGTCCAATCAGCATTGACTTTAATTCCTCACTTTATATCCAGTCTCTTTTCAAGCTGGATGATTTGTGCTTCAGCTCTGCCTGAGTTAACTGTCAGCAGACCGACGGTACCCAGCTCATGTTTATAGTGGGGGAAGGTTGGACTGCCGGGATTTACTCGAAGAATGTCTCCGTGGTTTTCCAGCAGGGCTTCATGACTGTGGCCGAAAACAATGACATCGGGGGACTCCTCGAGCTTATCCCAATGCCATATCTCAGGCTGATGTGCCAGCCAGATGGTAACTCCCTCCACAGTCAGGACGTGTCGCCACTTTACGCGTTTATCATTGGCGACCTCGAAGGGGTCGTCATCACCCTCAGAGGCCAGTATCGGCGCCAGACATTCTAATTCATCCAATACGGGAAGGGTGTAGATGTCACCAGCGTGCAGGATTAAATCAACACCGCGGAAGACCTCCATTATTTGAGGCGGGAGCGTATTGGCTGATAACAGACTGAGGCTGGCACGATAATTCGGGACACGAATATGAGTATCTGAAACTAGTCCAATCAGCATGCTACTACTGGTAGCTTACCTGAACTTAGCCATTGTGTCAATCATTGTCATCATCAGGCTTCTGGTCAGATTTGTGGCAATAATCATGGTACAGCTTCCAAGCTCAAGCAGGTTGACTTCAAATAGGCGGCGCAGTATGATATTTGCTAGAGTCCGGGGGCTCGTAGCTCAGTGGCAGAGCGGTCGGCTCATAACCGATT
>JACQGQ010000038.1 GCA_016199495.1 Chloroflexota bacterium | reverse complement strand
GTCGTAACAAGGTAGCCGTAGCGGAAGCTGCGGCTGGATCACCTCCTTTCTAGGGAGAGACCGGGTGTAATAACCCATCACTCCTAGGTCGGTCGCCGACCTAAAAATCGGCGTAATTCCTTCCTCTCGCTATCCAGCGGTTAAGGTTTTTTTATGTCTTAAACCTCACCTAAGGAGAGGGGGAAGAGAAGAAAGAGGGACGAAGTCCCTCTTAAACGCCCTCTTGTAATGGATATTTTCTCCCAGCGAAACCGGGTAAAAATTGGAGAGGGGGAAGATGTTTCTAAGAGAGGCTTCGCCTTTCTTAAACTCCCCCTTCTAAATCCCTCTCACTCTCTCC
This sequence comes from Chloroflexota bacterium, assembly GCA_016199495.1. GTDB lineage: Bacteria > Chloroflexota > Dehalococcoidia > Dehalococcoidales > UBA2162 > JACQGQ01. The sequence continues at coordinate 17,586 of JACQGQ010000038.1, read as the reverse complement.
CTGTTCAAGCCAGGGGCAGGCTCTTTACGAAAGGGAGAAGTCTCCTTATTTTGTCAACACGAAATCTCTGTATCTCCCCCTTTCGCAAAGGGGGAGTAAGGGGGATTTGTATTGCCCTCTCTCAGATTTCCTCTACCTCTGATTTATAATGTGGTGAAGCCTGAAGAGACGCAGCCCCTTTAAATTCCCCTTCATATATTTGATTGTTGCGGGGCGTCTAAGAGGGGCGCCAGCCCCTCTTCAGAAAACATCTTCCCCCTTCCCCTTAGTAAGGGGAAGGGGGATACAGGGGGATGGGGTTACCAGATAACCACTTTCACCAACAGATTGCCGTTTGAGATAAAGACATGCTAAAATGTGCGATGTCTGATTGGGGTGATGTTAGGGGGAAAGAGAATGTTAGAAAACAGCAGCATAGAGAGACTGATACGCCCTGAATTGGTTGCTTTTGGCGGCTATGCCGCCAGGAAGTCGCCAGAGTCATTAAAGGGGAAGGTCGAGATTCCGCCAGAAAGTATTATCAAGCTGGATGCTAATGAGAATCCCTACGGGTGCTCGCCCAGAGTCGGCCCGGCGCTGGCGGCTTATCCCGACTTTAATATCTACCCTGACGATGGCCAAGCCAGAATCAGGCAATTACTGGAAAGATATAGCGGCGTCAATGCCAGCCATATCATAGCTGGTAGCGGCAGTAATCAGCTAATAGACCTCATTTTACGCCTGTTTATCCGGCCGGGTGACGAGGTGATAAATTGTGTACCTACCTTTGGCATCTACCGTTTCAGCACCGAACTATGCCGGGGCACTCTGGTTGAAGTGCCCCGTGATGAAAACTTTGCCGTTAATGTCAGCGCCGTCAAGGCAGCCATCAGTAAAAAAACGAAAATAATATTTCTGGTTAATCCGAATAGCCCGACGGGGACAATGATACCCCGCCGGGACATAGTGGAGATATTAGCTAGCGGCCTACCGGTGCTGGTTGACGAGGCATACTACGAGTTTAGCGGGCAAACGGTGGCGCCGCTGGTTAGCAGCTATAAGAACCTGATGGTGTTACGTACCTTCAGCAAGTGGGCCGGATTGGCTGGTTTGAGGGTCGGCTATGGTCTTTTCCCATCCAAAATCGCCGATTATTTGCTGAAAATTAAGATACCGTATAATGTCAATGTCGCCGCCCTGGTGGCCGTCGAGGAATCGCTCAAGGATACCGAGTACTTGATGAGTAATGTACAGTCAATACTGGTTGAAAGAGAGAGGCTTTTTACTGAGTTGAAAAAGATTAAGTGGCTAAAACCTTTTCCTTCGCAGGCTAACTTTATTCTCTGCTCGGTGTTGAAGGGTGAGGCAAAAGAACTGCGGCAACAATTACAGGATAAGGGGATACTGGTTCGTTATTTTGACGAGCCGCTTTTGCAGAATTTCATCCGCATCAGCGTGGGTAAGCCCGAGCACACCGATGCTTTAATAAAAGCTTTGAAGGAAATAGAGATTACTTTATAACCTCACCCCCTTAATCCCCCTCTCCTTAAAAAGGAGAGGGGGAAGTAAAGAAAGAGGGGCGTCAGCCCCTCTTAAACGCCTGTTTAGGGGAAGGAGTTAAAGATGGACACTAACGTGCTTTATTTTGGCGATAATCTGGAAATTCTGCGCAAGTATATCCCCGATAACTCTATTGACCTTGTCTACCTTGACCCGCCCTTTAACAGCAAGAAGGACTACAACATCCTGTTCAAGGAAAACGGCGGGGTTGAGTCTGAAGCTCAGATAAAAGCCTTCACCGATAGCTGGCACTGGACACAAACAGCCCAGGATACCTACCACGAGATTGTCACCAAGGGGCCCTTAAAGGTGGGTAAGCTGATTGGCGCTCTCTATGATGCCATCGGTGGTAACGATGTCATGGCATATCTGGTGATGATGACCATCAGGCTGGTGGAGCTTCACCGAGTCTTAAAGCCCACCGGCTCTCTCTACCTGCACTGCGACCCCACCGCCAGCCACTACCTGAAGCTGGTATTAGACCAGATATTCGGCGGAAAGAACTTTAGGAATGAAATTATCTGGTGCTATACGGGTCCGAGAAAAACCCCTAAAAAATTCTCAAGAAAACACGATGTAATCTTCTTCTATACTAAAACTGACCATTACATATTTAATCAACAAACTATTCCACATAAGAGCGGGCTTCATGATACAGGCCAAGTTGAGACTTTTGGTAGACTGAGAAAAGACAAGGCCTCTCAAGAACAAATAGGAGAAATAAGGAAACTAGAAGAGAGAGGTAAAATATTAGAGGATTGGTGGATAGATATTTATCCAACTGACAGGGTAAGAAAAGAAATGTTAGGCTATGAAACCCAAAAACCACTAGCTCTATTAGAGCGTATTATTAAAGCCAGTTCCAATGAGGGGGATATTGTCCTCGACCCCTTCTGTGGTTGTGGCACGGCGGTGGTGGCGGCGCAGAAGCTGAATAGAAAATGGATTGGAATTGATGTTACCCATCTCGCCATCAACCTGATGCGCAACCGCCTCAGGGATAGCTTTCCCGGCATTCAGTTTGAGGTCATCGGTGAGCCGAAAGACCTCTCTGGGGCTAAGGCTTTGGCTCATCAGGACAGGTATCAGTTCCAGTGGTGGGCGCTGGGCTTGATTGGCGCCCGACCCCTCGGCGAGAAAAAGAAGGGGGCGGACAAGGGTATTGACGGGGTTATTCATTTTGTTGATGACCCTGCGGGCAAGGTGAGCCGTGTAGTGGTTCAGGTTAAGAGTGGACATATCGGAGTAAATGCGGTGCGGGAGCTAAAGGCAGTGGTCGCCAAAGAGGCAATCGGTGTCCTTATCACCCTTGAGCCACCCACCAGCCCGATGAAGGTTGAGGCGGTTGAAGCTGGCTATTACCACTCCCCAATCTGGGACAAGGACTACCCTAAAATACAGCTCTTGACCATAGAGGAGCTTCTACAGGGCAAGACAGTTGATATGCCCCCCCAAACACAGACCAGCGTAACCTTTGCTAAAGCACCCAAGATTTCCAAGAAGGAAGGGGAACAGTTATCTTTGTAGGTGTCATTGCGAGTCCCGATGAAATTGGGACGTGGCAATCTGGGTGGGGCATATTGTCCCATCCCCTCACGGATTGCTTCGTCGCTTCGCTCCTCGCAATGACAGTTAAATGGGGAGAGTCAAAGAGGGGCGAAGCCTCTCTTAAAAACTAATTCCCCCTTCCCTTAACAAGGGAAGGGGGTCAGGGGGATAGGTTCCAGAGACAAAATAGACCTAAAATCAGGAGGCAAGTAAGTGACTAATCGGCAAGCGGTTGTCAAGCGTAAAACCAAAGAAACCAATATCAGCCTGGAATTTAATATCGATGGTCGCGGTCAGTGGCAGATAGATACCGGGATTAAGATGTTGGACCACCTGCTGGCGCAGGTGGCGCAGCACGGCCGATTCGACCTGAAGCTTTCAGCCGCCGGAGATGACCAGCATCACCTGGTCGAAGACGTCGCCCTCTGCTTGGGGAAGGCGCTTAACCAGGCACTGGGAGAGAAGCAGGGTATTGTCAGAATGGCGGATGCGGCGGTGCCGATGGATGATGCCTTAGCCACGGTGATAGTGGACATCAGCGGCCGGGGATATACCGTCCTCGACCTGTCCTTCGATGATAACGATATGTCCGGGTTTGCGAGCGACCTTATCCGTCACTTCCTTGAATCTTTTGCCGTTGAAGGCAGGCTTAATCTACACGCCCTGGTTGTTTACGGCAGTAACGACCACCACAAGGCGGAGGCGCTGTTCAAAGCCCTGGGCAGAGCCTTGGATAAGGCTACCAGGATTGACCAGCGCATCGCCGGCGAACTCCCCAGCACCAAGGAATTGTTATGATGGCAGTTGTCGGTTTATCAAGAGGGGAAAGGCTTACCACTTCTTATCTAATTCCTTGAACTTGGCGTCCCTTTCCTCAAAATGCTGTCTGGCGCTCATCCTTTCCCCCGGTTCCTGTCGCGCTCCGGCTAACGGGTCTAGCGCCTCGGGGTCTATGGCTCGGTGAGAGTGAGTGAGCGAATGAATGTTGAAACCGAAGCGCACCGCCTGCCGGTAACCCATTAGGTCTTGAACATAATTTACGGCCTGCTTGATAAACTTTAGGGAATAAGCGCTTTGCAGAGCCAGTTTCTGAGCAAACGCCATCGTCGTCTCTTCCAGCTTCTCCCGCGGCACCACCTTGTTGACCATGCCTAACCGGTGTGCCTCCTCAGCACTGAAAAAGTCGCCGGTCATGAGGTACTCTTTAGCCTTCTTGGCACCAAGCTCATAAACATAGCTGAAGAACTCCGTGGAATAGCCCCCCTGCCGGGAAGCCCTCTCCGAGAACTGGGCATCCTCAGAGGCAACGATAAAGTCACACATCGTCGCCAGCATGCAACCGCCCATGATGCAATAACCCTGCACCTGGGCAATAATCGGCTTGGACATGTCACGCAGAGCTAACATCGGGATTATCCACCTGGACTCCTCTCTAAGGTAACTGCCATAGCTCCCTCCCTTATGTTGGGGGAGGCTTTCCCTTTCGGCAACCGCCACTGGACTGCCCATATCATGCCCGGCGGAGAAGGAGGAACTGGCTCCGGCTAAGATGATTGCCCGCACATCATCGTCATTTTCAGCCTCGGCAATTGCCGTAAATATCTCCCGATTCATCCCATAATTCTCAGCATTCCGTACCTCGGGACGGTTCATGGTTATCTTGGCCACCTTGTCAATCTTTTCGTAGAGAATGTATTCATAAGCCATAACTTCACCTCCTTTTGTGATTAGATTAGCTCTATTAATCAGATTTGTCAATCTTTTCGCAGGGATGGTTTTAGAAGCCTAACTGAAGATTCCACCTCTATTTTGGCTAGGCTACATTACTCTAATACAGGCTTTTAGTAAAAGCTGAGTGGGCGGTTATCTTAGCCTTCTACCGGTTAACTTATAATAAGCCTCACGGTATCTCCTGGTGGTAGCTTTAATAACTTCCGGGGGCAGGCTGGGCACCGGTGGCTCTTTATTCCAGCCGGACTGGACGAGCCAATCGCGCACCGGCTGTTTATCATAGCTGGGCTGGGATTGTCCCGGTCGATACTGAGCCGCATCCCAGAAACGAGATGAGTCCGGGGTCAATAGCTCATCAATAATGATGAGCTTGCCATTATCCAGCCCGAACTCTATCTTGGTATCAGCCAGGATGATGCCTCTGGCTCGGGCATATTCCTGAGCATAGCTATAGAGGGCCAGGCTTTTTTCGCTTAGTTCTTCAGCCAGCGCCTCACCCACCAGCCTTTTTACATCATCCGTATTTAACGGCTGGTCGTGCCCGGTCTCTGCCTTGGTAGTCGGAGTAAACATGGGCCGGGGTAATGGCTGGCTCTCTTTAAGCCCCGGGGGCAAGGCCAGCCCAGAAACAGTGCCGGATTGCTGGTACTCTGCCCAGGCTGACCCGGCCAGGTAGCCACGCACGACGCATTCAATCGGGAGGCGCTCTACTTTCTTAACAATCATAGACCGTCCTGCCAGATAAGAGGGGTAAGGGAAACGGCTTGCGGCCGGCAGGTAACGGTCAAGAGAGTGCCCATCATCAACTACTGCCACCAAGTGGTTGGGGATTAGATTTTTGGTCTGGTTAAACCAGAAGGCGGAGAGCTGATTAAGCACGAAACCTTTGTCAGGAATACCATTGGGCAGGACCAGGTCGAAGGCGGAGATTCGGTCAGTGGCGATGATGAGCAGCCGGTTACCCAGCTCGTAGCTATCCCGCACCTTACCGCGGATAAATAATGGCAGCGGCAGATTAGTATGCATCAGGGTTGGCATAGTAATACAATATAACACAAACATTCCTCTTCAGTATAGTTAAAAGAAAATAAAAAAATGGTGAAAAGAAGAAGTCGTTTAGTAACCCCTCACCCCTTCACTTCGTTCAGGGCAGGCTCTTTATCCATTTTCCCTTTTATAAGGGTCTTGTATTAAAAGTCGTCATTCCCGTGAAAACGGGAATCCATTGGTATAATCAGGCACGTCTCTGGATTCCCACTTGCGTGGGAATGACAAAAAGACTTAAAAACGACACTTATGATACAAAGCCCTTGTTAAGGGAAGGGGGCGGGGGGATGGGTTGCTAAATGACCTCTAAAAGAGATTATTTGCCCGGTCTAATTTTCTGTATTATAATGGCTGACAGGTGGCTGAGTCATCCTGGAGTAAGGGAGGCAAAAATGGGGAAGCTTAACGGAAAAGTGGCTATAGTTACCGGGGCCAGTCGGGGAATCGGCAAGGCTGTTGCCATCGGATTCGCCAGGGAAGGCGCCCGTGTCGTCATTGCGGCGCGCTCGGTGACGCCACCCAAGTCTGGCCTGCCGGGGACAATTATCGAGACCGCCGACGAGATTAAAGCATTTGGCGGGAAAGCTCTGCCGATAAAGACCAACGTCCTGGTCGAGGAAGAGGTGCTGGCGATGGTGCAAACGGTGCTGGACGAGTGGGGAAGGGTAGACATTCTGGTGAATAATGCCGCCGTAGCGGCCCCCGGCCCATTCGTCGAGACGACGACCAAGCTCTGGAATCTGGTGCTGGGGGTGAACGTTCTCGGCACTTTCCTTGGCACCAAGGCTGTCCTGCCGACAATGATGAAGCAGAGGAGCGGTAGCATCATCAACACCACTTCCGTAGCCGGTGCCAGCCGGCTCAGGGAGCTTACCGGTATTGCTTATGGCACGGCGAAGGCGGCCATTGAACACTTTACCTGCGCCGCGGCAGCCGAGCTTGGTGAGTATAATATCGCCGTCAACTGTTACCGTCCGGCGCAGGGAGTAGCTTCAGAAGGGTGGGTATTCAATTTGCCGGCCGACTATGATAAGTCGCAGTTGGTCGGCCCCGAAAAGATGGTAAAGGCGGCTATTTTCCTGGCGCAACAGGATGCTAAGGGGGTTAGCGGATGTGTGGCTTCGGATGAGGAACTTATCCAGTGGCATGGATTGGCCGACTGATAAGTGAGTCGTGCCGCCGTCGTTTAACGATTAGTCTCCCTGAGAATGACCCGCCCACAGCTTTAATCGCCGGGGGTGTCTCCGCGCCGGAGGCAAGGGGGAATGGGGTGCCAGAAAAGACCGGTAGATTGCTCCCAGCATATCATCGGCGCCATTGGTCGCCCCGGTGACTACCAGCCAGGCGACCCGGTTAAGAAACTCATCAAAATTACGATAACTATCCTGGTAGCCTACCTCATGAGCGTAGCGATAGATATTGTCCTGGCGATACTCGTCAACGATAACCTGCTGAAATCTCTTCTTTACCTTCTCGGGGAGGATTTGAGGCCAAAAATAGCGGGTATACCCTGGCACTTCAGGTAAAGGGGATTCCGTGAGAAAGGCTGATATTATGTCGTCAAAGGCGTCATCGGCACCGTTCTCGGCGCCGATGGCTATCATGTCAGCGATGCGGCGGGCAAATTGATTGAGGTCAGTGAATTTTTCAGAATACTGCTGCTGGTAAATGTGCCGCAATTTCCGGCCATCCTGGAGATGAGTCGCCAGCAACTGAAGGAAATCCTCTCGTATCACCTGTTTATAGCCTTCCGGCCAAAAGGTCTCGGCGGCGGAATCCTCGTCTTCGGTGTCAGGCATATAATGCATCGTAATCTGTTCCTCTCAGGCTGATTCAGGGACCGCCCCTGACATAGATTACCTGTCCTGAGATGAAACTTGATTCCTCAGAGACCAGGAAGAGGACGACATTAGCCACATCCTCGGCTGTCCCGAGCCGCCTCAGTGGTATCTGGGCGAGAGCGAAACTTTTGAAATCATTGAGATACATTCCTTCTCTTCGGGCGGTGTTTCTGGTCATTTCAGTATCAATAAAGTCAGGAGCAACGCAATTAACATTGATGTTGTAACGACCCAGTTCCAGAGACAGAGCCCGGGTGAATCCCTCAATGGCAGCACTGGCCGAGGCGTAGCTTGTCTGTCCCCGATTACCTAAACTGGCGGGAACTGGCGAGGACAGATTGACAATCTTGCCATAGTTCTGCCCCACCATGTACTTTTGAGCTAATCGGGCACAATTGAAGCTGCCTTTTAGCTGGACAGCGATGACAGAGTCCCATTCTTTCTCCGATATTTTAGGGAAGGGGACATCCTTCCTGATGCCGGCATTATTAACCAAGATGTCGGCCCCACCAAATCGCCGCTCCACCCGGGCAAACATCGTCTCGACTGCTTGCCCGTCAGAGACATCAGCCTTGATGGCTAAGGTTTCCCGCCCCATCATCCGCAGCTTTGCGGCGAGACTTTCAACGAAGGCAAGGTCAACATCACTGACAACAACCCGGGCACCTTCCTCAGCCAATCTGATGGCAATTGCCCGGCCTATCCCTCTAGCGGCGCCGGTGACAACAGCCACTTTCTTCTCTAATTTCACACAACTCCCCCGGGAGCCTGGGAACTTTACAATTTACTCAGCGAAAACTGGCAATAGCCATCTTTGGCCGTAGCTGACGCCATGTCGATAACCATATCTAATTCCAGGTCCTGGCTTAAGGTTGCCAGGGCTTTCAGGCAGGCATTCTGGCAGGTCATAAGATTAGCGACCTCATCACCGCATTTTTCTTTTATCGTATTGAATAACAGGCATTGAGGTACCTGGTAAGCTAAGCGGCGCAGGTTATTCAATATGATTGGCAACTTGAGAAAATGCTGGGTGCTCAGATAGGCTATTTCTACGAACCTTTGCGGCACATGGGGGAAAAGCAGGAACTGATTGCCGCTACGGTCAACCGATTCCCTGACCAACTCGATGGTTCTATCCGAATACTCCTCACCGAGCTGCATCGTCCTTTTCATCCAGTTTTGGCCGTAGTCCTCAAATATTGCCTTGGCTATCTTTTCCACGGCACTCAGGGCCTTACCGCTAATAGCCTCAGCCAACCTGGCAGTGACCGCCTCGGCATTAAATTCATCACGAATGAGCTGAATCATGTCCTCATTCAGGTCAAAGGAATACGGTCTGGGAGCGACAAACAGGGGGTAAGGTGCTTCTTTGAGGTCTTTAAAATAGTCTTGCGTCATTACTACCTCCTAGGCTACCTCTATTTTTAGCGCGGCCACGGGGCAAACCTCGAGGCACCGGTTGCAGACGGTACACTTATCTCTACGTTGCACCGAAAGCACATAGGTGCCATCAACTCTGGGGTCTGCCTCTTTTAATCTCTCTTCCTTGATACTGCGGACGCTGAATACGGCCGTCGGGCAAATCTGGATACATTTCTTACACAGGAAAGGGACGGTACACTTCTCAAGGTCGATAGTGATTCTGGGAAACTTTCTCAGGCTAACCATTACCATACCTCCACCAGAGCCGGCAGGCTTTTCCGCTCGAGTAGCTTAATTGCCCCGCGAGGGCAACCGGTCTGACAGAGACCACAGCCATAACATTTGAACTGGTCGATATTGGCTTTCTGGCTGGTAACCTCAAATTTTAGCGCCCCGAACTGACAGCGCTGGACACAGATTCCGCAACCGTTACACTCATCATAGTCAACCTGGGCGACATGGTGGGATTTAAGTGTGCCAATAGCACCAAAGGCACCAGCACCACCAAAATCGACCACCCTCCTGATGGCAGCGCAATCAGGGTAATCGCACTGGCAGAAACCACCGATATATGGGGCGCCGGCGAGCATTAAAAGGTGAACAAAGCCTCTCTTGTCCATCCGGTGGTTCCATTCCTTGGCTTCCTCGACGGTGACAAACTTAACGCCACCCTTGTATCTCTCCGGCCACCTCTCCCACTTGAGCATACCTACGCCCATACCCATGCAGGTGTACTCTAACTCATTTCTTTCATCTATGGCGCGGGCACCTTTGCGGCAGACACAGGCTATCAGACCGATGGGAGAACAAAGCTCCAGTACTTTATCAGCCTCTTCCAGCGGGATGACCTGACCCTCCGTGCCGCTTCGTCTACGGCTTTCGTTCATTTGCTGTTTAATCTTCTCGTACTCTGCCTGGTCACCTTTTTCCATAGCTGTCACCAGGTCGGCTATGCCCCTGGCCCTTTCCTGGATTTCGCTACCAGTCTCAGCCCCCCTGGCCTCCCTGGTAGCCCCATCGGGCAACCGGAGCGTGTACATATTTCGGGCATAGTTTTTAGGGTTCAGATACCAGACACCATCACCGAATTCCGGGTCACCGTATTCGTCGCATAAATAACACATTGTTACCTCCTAAAACTATAGTAACCGACTGGCAGTCTCAAAGCACAGGTGGCCGCGTTCAAAAATACAGTTGGCGCACATCTGGCAATTTAAGCAGCGCCTGGCTTCCTCGATGGCTTGCCAGTCTCGATAACCCAAATCTACCTCCCGAAAGACTCTGATTGCCTCTTCCGGTAGCAGTTTTGGCATTTGCCAGCGGGCTTTACGAATAAAATAATCGGGGATTTGCTCTGGCTCGATGGTGATGGTTTCTCGAGATTCTCTTACTTCGGATAATGGTATCCCGCTGAGATAGCAGTCAATAGAGGTGGCGGCTCTCCGCCCCGCCGCCATCGACCCGGTTATCGTGCCACCGCTAGCTGAGATGTCACCGGCCGCGAAAATACCAGGAACATTTGTCTGGAGGGTAGATTGATTAACCATTAAAGCACCGGTTTGGCTTATCTCCAGTGACTCATCGAGCAGACCGCTCATATCAGGAATCTCTCCGGTAGCTATAATTACGGCATCAGCCTCTACGGTATAATCACTGGCGGGGCCTTTCCTCAGGGTCAAAATACGCCGGCCCTGGCTATCTATGTAACTGGAGGCGACTCGCTTGAATTTTATGCTACCTACTCCGCAGCCATCCTTTGAGATAAACTGCTCAGGGTCTAAAGATACGTGTACTCGGACACCTTCGGCCTCGGCCGACTCAATTTCCCATTTAAAGGCGGGCATATCAGCCCGGCGACGACGATAGCCAATATGAACTTCTTCAGCGCCCAGTCTCAGCGCTGTCCGGGCAGCAGCGACGGCGGTATTACCCCCACCTATTATCCAAACCTTCCCGTTCAGTGACGGTAGATGCCCCCGTTTCACTGCCTTTAAGAAGTCTAGGGCGGGAAATATCCCCGGTAAATCAGAGCCTGGTATAGTTAGCTCGGCGCCTTTATGGAGACCGATGGCAATCAGTATCGCCCGGTAGCCTTGCTGCCACAAGCCGCTGAGGCTTAAGTCCTTACCGATACGGACATTGGTATGAATACGGACACCCAGACCTATGATGTGGTCGATATCAGCCTGGACAGCCTCCGCTGGTAAGAGAAAATCAGGTATGGCGGAAGATAGTATTCCGCCGGGCACGGCCGCAGCCTCAAAGATAGTAGCCCCATAGCCCTTCATAACCAGGTCGTGGGCGGCGGTTAAGCCGGCTGGTCCCGAACCGACGATAGCTATCCTTTCTTCTCTTGTTCTCGGTGCTGGTGATGGCTTTTGTCCATTTCCCCGGTCGGCGGCATACTGCTTCAGCCACTCGATAGCAATCGGGCTATCGATTACCTTCCGGTTGCACTCTTCTTCACAGGGATGGTGACAGACGCGTCCACAAACAGACGGCAGCGGATTAGTCTCTCTGATAATAGATAAAGCCTGCTGGATACTACCCTGAGCGATAGCCATGACATAATTGGGCACATCCTGGTGTAAGGGGCAAGCGGCGACACACGGGGAAAGCTTATCTACTTCAGGCCAGCATCTCTCAACATGAATATAAGCCGGTTTAGCCAGCTTATAGCTGGTAGTTAGAGGTAGCCCGATAGCCATTTGCCCTGTCCCTCCTCGGTAAGTCAAGATACCCCGCTTTAGCCAGATGCTACTAATAAAATTTTGCCATTATAGTATCACACTTGTCAACTTACTGTACTCGTTGTCCCCGCTCTTTACCTAAAGACACCCTCCGTGATTAAAAAGTATTAAAAGGAACGGGATAGTAAAAAGGGGGTGATGAATACGCATCACCCCCCAGATTTAGAAATTGTCTCCACTATTTCACAAAGTGAAGGAGGGATGGCTAACGTCCCATGGCTTTCTTCATCTTCTGGTCAATCCAGAGGTAACGAACATAAGAACCCTCAACCCAATGAGTTGCATTTTTGGCACCTTGGAAATTCTTTAGCCACGGCTGCCATAAGTTGTATACATATGGGCTGGGCAGGGGGACAAACCAGGCTTGCTCATTGACGTAGCTAATCCAGTTCGGCAGACCTTTGGCTTCGGGTAGGTTTGCTAGAACTTCGGCTAGGGGGTCCGTGACTAATCGTTTTTGCTTAGGGGTATCATAGTAGCGCTCCATTGACTCCGTAAATAGTGGCACTGCCACCGGGTTGTCAAGCACGCGCATCCCGTCGCTCAAGTTCGGGCGATACTTGTTCATAGTAAAAATGAGGGTGCTGCGGTCATTGCTCATTCTCATCTGCTTAAAAGTGAAACCCAGGCTCATAGAGTTAAAGACACTAAAGTCTCTGACATCAATTTTCAAGTCAACGCCGATTTTAGCCCAGTACTCTTTAACTATTTGGAGCAGGTCGATATCCGTTGCTAAATAGGCAATTACCTCGGTCTTAAAGCCCTGGGGGTAGCCGGCCTCAGCCAGCAGTTGCCGTGCCTTGTCCGGGTGATAGCCATATAGCTCCTGAACTGACTCCGGCAGCTGCTCCAGCGGGATATAGATATCCTCATAATCTGGGATAGGTGCTACCGGGGAAGTGAACAAAGCGGCTTTACCCTGGTAGTAGTCGTCGACCATTTCCTGATAGTTTATCGCCATTCTTAATGCCCGCCGCACCCTGAGGTCATCAAAGGGCTTGACGTCATGCCTTGGTTCTACTATGGGGGTGCCGCTTACCCACGACACCCACTCCAGTTCGGGGTTAGTTTTCAGTAAAGACTCAGCATCCTCGGCGTTAAGGCCGTCTTTCATGTCAATCCGGCCGGTGCGCATTCCTGCCATCAGAGTAGATAAATCAGGTATGATGAGAACCCTGTAGGTGTCCACATAGGGTAGCTGATTCTCCGGGAAGAAGGGGTCCCTCATCCAGTAGTTGGGGTTCCTGACATAGGTTAGCGCACTGGCGTCAATATACTCCTTCAGTATAAATGGACCATTGCTAACGACATGCCTCCAATCAATGATGGGCGTCCCGTACTTCTCGATAACTTCAGGCGCTAGTATCTCGCCATGCATACTACCACCGTAGATAAATTGTGAGGCGGTCTGTCCTGGCTGAAACTTCATCACCACCGCCCATTTATCCGTCGGCGAAACGTATATCGAGTTGTCCGGATTTTCCATATCACTTAAATAACCATAATTTAGAGCGAGGTAAGCTCCTTTCCGGTAGGCATACCGGAAGTAAGCGACCCAATCATCGGCGGTCATTTGCCGGCCACCCACCAGCCGGCTGGCCTCCTTGGCCGGCTCAAGCGTCCAGTGAACCCCTTTCCGGACGTGATAGATAAGGGTAGAGTCATCAGGTAGCTCCCAGCTTTCTGCCAGCGAGCCGACGGTAAGGTCGTACGGGGGGTCGGGATTGACACTGACAATGCCCGACCATTCACCGGTGCCCACCGGTCCTCTGGTGAAGCTAATTACTGTTGGTGTATCATTAGTAACCCCAAGAGGCCATGAGATATGCCCCCCGCGGGTAGTAGGGTCCCATAACGACGGCTGCGTTGGCCTGGCGTAAACATAAACCCCACCATACCTTGGTTTTTCTATCATTTTTTCCACCACCATGCCGTCCAGCTTCGTCCCCGTCCACTTCACCAGGTTGGTTACTTCCTTGGGTGCCACCACCTCCTTGGGTACCACCTCTTCCCTAGGCGTTACCACTTCTTCCTTGGGCACCACCTTTTCCTCCTCGACCACTGCCGGGGCACAGGCGCTGAGCAATAGGGCAGCCACCATCCAGCCACTGACCACCAGCCAGATAACTTTCCTTTTCATTTCTTTATCTTCCCATCCTTTCTTAATCTATATTTACAGGATAATCTATCCTTTGATATCTGTCAATGTGGATGCTGGGGGGTATTGATTTCTTTACCAGGAAGTGGTATACCTAGACTACACTAATTAATAAGGAGGAAGAGATGCCAGATAAACGAAGCAGGTCAGGCGAGTCGAGTGCGCTCCAGAAAGAGCGAATGAAGGATATGCAGATAAGGTATGGTGTGTTGTGGGCCTACGAGGAGTGGATGGGAAAAGAAGGGATACCAATCTACGAAGGTCTGGCTGGCGTGGAAAACGTCGCCGAATTGCCGCGGCGGCCGTGGGCGCGCATGGGAGGCCTCGGTACCTTTATCCAGTTGGAGGGGACGAAGCAGACGGGGGCGCTTCATTACGTGGTGGAGATACCGGCCGGCGCTGCCCTGGAGCCGGAGAAGCACCTCTACGATGAGCTTATCTACGTTTTGCGGGGTCGGGGTTTGACGGAGCTGTGGCAGGAGGGGGGGCCCAAGCGCAGCTTTGAGTGGGGTGAGGGGAGCCTGTTTGCCCTGCCCTTGAATACCCGGCACCGGCTGGTGAACGGGGGTCGGGAGCCGGTGCTTCTCTTTGCGGCGACGAATGCTCCCGTGGTCATGGAGACCTTCCACAATACGGATTTCATCTTCAACTGTAATTATAACTTCACCGACCGCTACCGCGGGGAGGCTGATTACTTCCTGGCGGGTAAAGAGCGGCACCAGGTGGGAGTTCGGCCCGTTTGGGAAACGAACTTCATCCCCGATATGCGCACCGCCCTGCTGGACGATATGTTCGTCAAGGTTGCGGGCGGACAGATTACGTTTTTTAATATGGCTGGCTGGGTGTGGAACCACGCCTCGGAATGGCCGGTGGGGCGCTACCACAAAGCCCACTACCATGGGCCTGGAATCGTGCTTTTAGGGCTAAACTCCGAGGGCTATGCCCTGGTTTGGCCCAAGGAGTATGGCCCTCACCCTTACCAGGACGGACATGGAGACAAGGTAATAAGGGCGCCCTGGAAGCCGGGCGGTATCTATGCGGCTGGCGCCGGGCCGGGCGAGTGGTTCCACCAGCACTTCAACACCGGGTCGGAGCCGGCGCGGCACATAACCTTTGGCGCTGGTGGCAGCCGCTTTGGCGAGCGTATGAGCCGAGAGGGTAAAAATGTCGATGCGGCTCACATCAGCCTGCGGAACGGTGGCCGACTGGTCGAATACGAGGACGAGGACCCGGAGATACGGCGGCAGTTTATCAAGGCGTTGAAGAAAAACGGCGTCGAGTGCACTATGGCGCCGGTGACTTATCGTACCGACCCGCTCCCCGCCAACTTTTAGTACTAATCTAAGAGGAAATTATCACTCCGGCTAACGGTGACGAAGAAGTCAAGCCCATCTTGTAGTGGCAGAGACTGAGCGTTGACTTTTTTACCAGGAAGTGGTATAGAAACACTATTCTAATTGATTAAGGAGGAAGGTAATGGCAGTAAAGCTATTCACGGGTGACCTGCGCGAGAAAAAGGCAATCTACGATGAGTTTCTGGATGAAGAAGGAATACCGGTGCACAGAGCCATCGCCGGCGTGGAAGATGTTAAAGAGCTGCCGCGGGGGAAGTGGGCGCGCATGGGAGGCCGCGGTACTTATGTCGTCATTGAGGGGGTGAGGCAGGAAGGCTCCGGTCTCTACGTGGCGGAAATACCTGGGGGTGGTGCCCTGGAACCGGAGAAGCACATGTACGATGAGCTTATTTATATCTTGCAGGGTCGGGGTTTGGCCGAAGTATGGCAGGAGGGGGGGCCCAAGCGCACCTTTGAGTGGGGTAAGGGGAGCCTGTTTGCCATGCCGACCAATGCCTGGCACCGGTTGATGAATGGCGGTCGGGAGCCGGTGCTCTTCTTTGCCAAGACGAATGCCCCCACGGTGATGAAGGCCTTCCGCAACACGGATTTCATCTTTAACTGTGACCACAAGTTCACCGACCGTTTTGGAGGGGAGGCGGATTATTTCATTGCCAGTAAGGAGGCACGGACCAGGGAAGGACCGCGGACCTTCTGGACGACGAATTTCGTGCCCGATTTGCTCTCAATGGTTTATGACGACATGCCCGAGAAGGTCGAGGGCGGACAGCTTACCTTTTTCCGGATGTCTTCCTGGGAGTATAATCACACATCGGGGTGGCCGGCGGGGGTATATCACATGGCTCATTATCACGGGCCCGGTGCTCTGTTACTGGGGCTATCGGGCGAGGGCTACGCCCTGATTTGGCCCAAGCGCTGCGGGCCCCACCCTTACCGGGACGGCTACGGAGACCAGGTAGTAAAGGCGAATTGGAAGGAGGGTAGTATCTACTCTCCCTACGGTGAGTACGGGATGTGGGGCGAGTCCTTCCACCAGCACTTCAACACCGGGAAGGTGGAGGCACGGCACCTGGCGATGCAGAACAGCACTGATAGTCGGCGTGGGGCTCTGGCTGAAAGGCGGACTACGGGGGAGCACAAGAACATCCGCGATGGTGGCGGTAATCTCGCCTACGAGGATGAGGACCCGGAGATACGGCGGCAGTTTATCGCGGCGTTGAAGAAAAACGGCGTTAAGTTCACCATGAAGCCGGTGGTTTATCGCACCGATGTCGACGTTCTCAAGTCCAAGATACGGTGGTGATGACCCGGAGACGCGGTGGCAGTTTATCGAGGAACTGAAGAAAAAGGACATCAGTTTACCTCTAATTCATTCTAATTAATAGGGAGGATGGAGATGGAAAGAGCAATCGGCGGAGGACTACCGCCCTACGATGAGTTCATGGAAAGTGAAGGGATACCGGTGCACAGAGCCCTCGCCGGCGTGGAAGATGTTAAAGAACTGCCGCGGGGGAAATGGGCGCGCATGGGGGGCCTCGGTACTTTTATCGTGCTTGAGGGGGTGAGGCAGGAAGGGTCGGGTCTCTACGTGGCGGAGATACCGGCGGGTGGGACATTGAAACCGGAGAAACACCTCTACGATGAGCTTATTTATATCTTACGAGGCCGGGGTTTGGCCGAGGTGTGGCAGGAGGGGGGGCCCAAGCGCAGCTTTGAGTGGGGCGAGGGGAGCCTGTTTGCCATGCCGACCAATGCCTGGCACCGGCTGGTCAACGGCGGTCGGGAGCCGGTGCTCTTTTTTGCCAAGACGACTGCCCCCACGGTGATGAACGCCTTCCGCAACAATGATTTCATCTTCAACTGTGACTACAAGTTCACCGACCGTTACGGAGGGGAGGCCGATTATTTCCTGGCCAGCACGGAAGAACGGCATAAGGAGGGGGTACGGACCTTCTGGGTGACCAACTTCGTGCCCGATTTGCTTACGATGTTTTATGACGACTTTCCCGCTAAGGTCGAGGGCGGACAGCTCACCTTTTTCCGGATGTCTTCCTGGGAGTATAATCACACATCGTCGTGGCCGGTGGGAGTGTATCATATGGCTCATTACCACGGGCCCGGCGCCCTGCTACTGGGGCTATCGGGCGAGGGCTACGCCCTGATTTGGCCCAAGCGCTGCGGGCCCCACCCTTACC
>JACQGQ010000035.1 GCA_016199495.1 Chloroflexota bacterium | reverse complement strand
TGCCCGTCTTTCTCGTAGTCATCGGCAATGCCCTAGCCCTGAAAGGATTCACCGCCGGCCTGCTGCAGTTCGTGAGCTACGCCCTGGGGATGGGCTTTGTCATTACCATCGTTACCTTGGGCACGACCTTCTTCAAGGAGGCGGTGCACCGCTGGTTACGCCGCCTGGTGCCGATGATAGTCAGATTCAGCGGCTTACTGCTTATCTTTGCTGGCGGGTATATCCTTTACTTCTGGTTTAAGGTGGGAGACATACTTAATTGGACATTTTATTAGCCAAAACAAGTGGGAGAGTCAAAGAGAGGCGAAGCCTCTCTTACCTGAAATCTTCCTCCTCTCCCTGATGGAGAGGAGGATAATGGGGGTGAGGGTGTTAGTCATTGGGCGGAAACCCCGTATTAAATACGGGGCAAAATCTGAAGCTAAAAATGGCACTTTTCAAAACTAAACAGCCTCAAAACGGAAAAGGAGTAAAAATGGCTACTTTACGACGACGTTTCGATTCTCGTCCTGCCTGGTTAGTCCTGGGGCTGTGGGCAGTAGTCCTGCTCGGACTATTGGCTGCCCAGGGCTGTACCACCTCATCTCAGGATACAGGCAACGCTCAGGAGTCCGGGCAGAGTGAACTGCCACCAGCGCCGCGGGTGGGTCGCTTGGCACCTGACTTTACCCTGACCAACCTCGAAGGCAACAGCCTTACCCTGAGCGATTTGCGTGGCAAAGCAGTCTTCATAAATTTCTGGGCTACCTGGTGCCCGCCCTGCCGGGCGGAGATGCCGGAGATAGAAGCTGTTTATCAGCAGTATAAGAACAAAAATGTAGTGGTCATTGGCGTTGACCTCTACGAAGATGAGAGTCTGGTGCGTCAGTATGTGGAAAGAGGTGGCTTTAGCTGGACCTTCGTCATCGACAGCAACGGTGAGGTAACCAAAAACTACGCTATCACGGCCATCCCCACCAGCTTTTTTCTGGATAAAGAAGGGGTTATCCAGGCGGTGAATATCGGGGCTATGACCGAAAAGGCGATGGCATCACAACTGGCTAAGGCTCTGGAGTGAAAGGAGTAAGAATATCGCTGGTTTTGTGGAAAAAATGATTGGGAATAAACCCCTTCATGGTATCTTTAGCGAGATACCACCCCGCTATGACCTAGTTAACCACATCATAACCTGGGGGCTGGATAGGCGGTGGCGCCGGCGGGCCGCCAGGGAATGTTTAACGGCACAGCCGCAGAAAATACTTGACCTTGGCTGTGGCACCGGTGACCTGGTGATTGAGCTGGCGCGGCTGGCGGCGAACAATGTCGCATTGATAGGACTTGATTACAGCCAGCCCATGCTGAGGATAGCTGCCAGCAAAGCAAAGTCACTGATGGGAAAAAGAAATATCTCGTTTACCCACGGCGATGCCGTCAACCTGCCTTTTCCTGACGGATACTTTGATTGTGTCGCTATTTCCTTCGCCTTTCGTAACTTAACCTATAAGAACCCATTGGCCGGGCGCTATATCGCCGAGATATTGCGGGTGCTCAGTCCCGGCGGCCGCTGCGTTATTGTCGAGTCGAGTCAACCTAGGGGGAAAATAATACGGCAACTTTTTCACCTTTACCTGCGCTGGTTTGTCTTCAGCACCGGCTACCTTCTCTCGGCCAATCGAGTCGCCTATCACTACCTGGCTGAGTCGGCGGCTCGATTTTACACCCCTGGCGAGCTCAGAGAGCTATTGCTCACGGCTGGCTTCTCTCAGGTATCCTTCCGCTCCCTCTTTCTGGGAGTGGCCGCCATCTCTACCGCCGTTAAGTAAGCAGAACGCTGCTAAGGCGGGCGTTTAAATCTTATTTTCGATGCAGTATTCCCGCAAGCCGTTGAGGGCGGCAAAGAACTCCTTCATCATGACACTCGTCAGGTACATTCCCTTGCGGGTCAGGCTGATTTTTCCGTTATCCCGTATCAGCCCGAAGAGTCGGAAAAATAGTAGCTCGAATCTTAGTTTTTTATTGACATCATCATTAAACCTCCGGTAGAACTTCTCCCGGTCTAAAGTCGTGCCAAAGAGCTTGGTCAGCAGATAGTAGCGTAGATGCTCCCTTTCCGAAAGGTTTTTCCAGCGGACTATCGGGAGTCTATTACTGGAGATAATCTGGTCATATTTTTCCAGTGAAAACGTATTAACGTAAAAGGCTCCTTTGAGAAAGCTTACCGAGCCGGCACCGACGCCAATATAGTCGTCATCATCGATGATATATTCATCAATTATTCTATCACCCCGGGAAAAGCACCAGACGGTTGATACCCGGTAGTCTGTTTGGTAAAGCTCGCTCAGGATAACGTCGTAGAAATCCTTTTCTCGTGAAGTATCGACCCACTGAAAGCGTCGTTCCAGGGCGCTCATCTTGTGTGGCGAGGGCATCAGGGGATAGAAGGTAGCCTGGTCGATGCCCAGGGCTTTGAAGGTGGCGATGTCATCGGCAAATTGCTCAATCGACTGGCCGGGGAAATTAAAGATGAAATCGGCGTTAACGGTATCGAAATGTCCCTGAGCCATGCTCAGTTTTTCTCTGGCTTCTTCCCCCGTCTCGGTGGCTCTACCCATTGTCTTCAGGATATTATTGTCGAAACTTTGTACGCCGATGGATAGTCGGTTAATACCGGCGGCTTTAAGTAAATCTATATTCTGCCGGTTAATTTCACGGTGGGTTGTCTCCAGCGAAATCTGTTTTACCTCGAAGTTCTCCTTGAGGAAGTTAATAAAGCTGATAAGCTCGTCTATGGCTACCGTCGGCGTGCCACCGCCGAAGTAAAAATTAGAAAAGCGGAAACCTCTCTGGCTGTAGAAGGCTACTTCTTTTCTCAGATTTTGAAAGTATTGCCGGGCTTTATCTTCGGACAGTAGGTAGCGGTTGAAGCAGCAGAACGGGCAAAGTGTTCGGCAGAAAGGGATGTGAATGTAGAGAGAGCTACAGTCGTTGCCGCTGGCTTGGCTAGTTTTGACCGCCTGTGCGTCGAACTCCTGGTTCAGTTGTAGAAACTTCCGGCCCTCTCGCCGGGTAACCAGGCCGGTAAAATTAGCCAGCGATTTAAGCAGCCTTTCGTCCTGACGGTGCCCCCAATTTTGTCCCACTACTTACGCTTCCACTCTGTCTTTTTAGGGGTATCCTCAAGGGCTATGCCCAGCTCATCCAGTTTGGCTCGTATTTCATCGGCAAGCTGGAATTGCTTGGCTTGCCGCAGGCTTTCTCTGGTGGAAATAAGAACCCCAATAAAAGGCTCGGCATCAAGGACTGGCTTCTCCGGTGGTTTAAGGGTCAAACCCAGGACACCGGCCATATCTGCTAGCACTTGTTGTGCTAAAGCAACACCATACCCCGCCTCACTAGCCCGGTTAACATCATGAGCTAACTCAAACAAGATGGCCACCGCTTGAGCGGTATTAAAATCGTCATCCATTGCCTCGATGAATTGCTTTTGGTAAGTCTCAGTAATCATCTCACCCGTCGGTTCCTTTTCTCCCAATTTGCCACGAAACGTCTGTCGCAGCCTTTCCACCCCCCTCTCCGCCGCTGCCAGTGCTTCTTCCGAATAGGTGAGCGGGCTGTGATAGTGAGAGCTAAGGATAAAGAGGCGGATGGCATCAGGGCTATATTTCGCCAGCGTTTCCTTGATTGTTACCAGGTTGCCCAGAGACTTGCTCATCTTCTCTTCACCTAGCTGCACCAGCCCATTGTGTAGCCAGTACTTAACGAGGGGTTTTATCCCGGTAAAGCTCTCTGACTGGGCTATCTCATTCTCATGGTGGGGAAAGACCAGGTCCTGCCCGCCGCCATGAATGTCAATGGTGTGTCCCAGGTATTTCAAGGACATGGCACTGCACTCGATGTGCCAGCCCGGTCTCCCTTTTCCCCACGGGCTATCCCACGCTGGCTCACCGGGTTTGGCTGCCTTCCACAGGACAAAGTCCACCGGGCTCTCTTTGTCATCGCCACCGGTGGCACCTTCGCTAGCCATCATAGACTCCAGGCTGCGGTGAGACAGTTTGCCGTAATCGGGGACATTCCTCACCCTGAAATAGACGCTGCCCTGTGCCGGGTAGGCATAGCCCTTAGCGATTAAGCCCTGTATCACCTCAATCATCTTCGGTATCTCGCCGGTAGCCCTGGGGTAAATATCAGCTCGCTCGACATTGAGGGCAGCCATATCCTCAAAATAGCTGTCGGTATATTTCTCCGCCAGTTCACTGGTAGAGACACTGAGCCGGTTTGCCCGTTCGATAATCTTATCGTCAATATCAGTGATGTTCTGTACATACTTCACCTTATAGCCGCGAAAGTGAAGATAGCGCCGGACAACATCGAAGATGACATAACTCATGGCATGACCGATATGGCAGTCACTATAGGGGGTAACCCCGCAGACATACATCTTTACTTCGTCGCCCTGGGGTGAAAACTCCTCCTTTTGCCCGGAAAGGGTATTATATATTCTCAATTCTTTCACTTCCTTCCGCTTTGTTTCATTGTTCTAAGGCAAAAGTCATCTTTGGCTTCCTTCCAGCAAGGCAACAGCCCAGGCAGCCATCCCTTCCCCCCGGCCGCTAAAACCTAGCTGGTTTGAGGTGCTGGCTTTGACATTCACCTGAGCGGGAGCGATAGCCAGCGTCTGGCTGAGCTGCTGGCGCATCCGCTCAATAAAATCTCTAAGTTTCGGCTGTTCCGCGATAATGGTAGCGTCAACATTGCCGATTTGCCAGTCATTTTCGGCCAGCTTATCCCTGACCTTTTTCAGCAGAACCAGACTGGAAATATCCTTATATTCTGGCTCGCCGGGGGGGAAATGGCTGCCGATATCTCCTAAACTGGCGGCGCCGAGCAGGGCATCAATAATAGCATGGGTTAAGACATCAGCATCACTCCAACCAACCAGCCCCTTAGCAAAAGGTATATCTACCCCACCCAGTACCAGCCGCCGCCCCGGGGTCAGGGGGTGGGCATCATAGCCGATGCCAACCCGCATCTTTTTCATACTTTCGTCACCAAACCGGGGCGTAGCTTAATTTTCACTTACCTGCCTTAGAAGCAATAGACGACTTAGTTGGCCTGCTTTTCCCACAAAACCTGAGCTATCGCCAGGTCATCGGCTGTGGTTACCTTTATATTACCATAAGAACCCATATAGAGCCTAACCTTGTAGCCTAACTGCTCCACCAGTCGGGCATCGTCGGTAACCTCGTCCTTCGCTTGCCGGTAGGCCTCAGCTATCATATCAAAACGGAACACCTGTGGCGTCTGTACTGCCCACAGGTTACGCCGCGGCGGTGTTCCCTGGACAATCAGGTCATCTCCCGCCACCTTGATAGTATCGGTAACCGGCACGGCAGCGACGGCGGCGCCTGTTTCGCTGGCGGCCGCCAGCCCGCGCTCAATCAAGTCTATCGTCACTAACGGGCGGGCGCCATCATGGATTACCACCCAGTGACAATTGCTGAGCC
This sequence comes from Chloroflexota bacterium, assembly GCA_016199495.1. Taxonomy (GTDB): domain Bacteria; phylum Chloroflexota; class Dehalococcoidia; order Dehalococcoidales; family UBA2162; genus JACQGQ01. Next base: position 482 of record JACQGQ010000035.1, on the reverse strand, counting down.
GGCTCAGCCCGGCGGCCACCGAGTCCTGGCGGCGCTCACCACCGGGACAGACATCCGTTACTTTAGACCACCCTGATTCCGCTACCAGACGTTTCCCCTGCTTCAGGTTCGGCTGGCTGAGGACGACAACAATCTGGTCAATAGCGCGACACCTCTGAAAGACATCGACCACCCTGGCTAAGAGAACCTTGCCACTCACTAGCGCCAACATTTTATCCACCCCACCCATCCGCTGGCTCTGGCCGGCGGCCGCAATAACCGCCCCCACCTTTTGTTGTTCATGCTCTTTCAAGTTCAAGCCTGTTTACTACCTGATTTTGACTAAATTGAGTTTACACATATTCGCCTTGGATTTCAAATAGTGCTAGAATAAGGTCATTCGGTAACCTATCCCCCCTGCCCCCTTCCCCAGTATTAAATACGGGGGAAGGGGGAGTGTAGGTAAGAGAGGGGCTTCGCCCCTCTCTAAAATCTCTTCCCCC
>JACQGQ010000002.1 GCA_016199495.1 Chloroflexota bacterium | reverse complement strand
TTACTAACCTATCCCCCTGCCCCCTTCCCTTATCAAGGGAAGGGGGAGCGTGAGGAAGAGAGGGGGCGAAGCCCCCTCTCTTCAATCTCTTCCCTCTCCCCTTTACAAGGGGAGAGGGACAAAGGGTGAGGGGTTAGTGAAAAACATCGTAAAAATCTAGTTCTAAGAAGCTCATAACCTTTCAATACGGGATGGTGAAATTATGTCAGTAGGTTTTAACCATATTGATATTGTTGGTGAGAAGGTTCGGCTTCGTCCCATACGAGCGACCGATACAAAATATTCAAAGGCTGACCCGCTTTTGGCTCAGACCAGAGGACTGCTGCGTCGCTTTGGTATTAAGGTGAGAAAAGGACTGGGACAGCATTTTCTCATTGATGAGGCAACGCTGGGGCTTATTACTGCCGCCGCCGGGCTTACGGCTGGTGACGTTGTTGTGGAAATAGGGCCGGGTCTGGGTGTGCTGACCAGAGAGCTAGCCAGGCAGGCCGGTTGGGTGATTGCCATCGAGCTGGATAGCAAGCTGGCTGGTATTTTGGGGAAGACCCTGGCTTCCTTCGATAACATTATCATTATCAATGACGACGTGCTTAGAATTGACCCGGCGTCCTTGTTGCCGGAGCAAAAGCTCTCCCCGGCAGTAAGTAACCCTTTGTCTTATAAGGTGGTGGCTAATCTCCCCTATTACATTACCTCTCCCGTCCTGCGCCATTTCCTTGAGGCTTCGGTCAAGCCCCAGATTATGGTCGTAATGGTGCAGAAGGAGGTGGCTGAGGAGATTGCGGCTAAACCGGGTCGGCTGAGTCTGCTCAGTATCGGTGTGCAGCTTTATGGTGAGCCAACGATAGTAGGCTATGTGCCCGCCCGCTGTTTTTATCCGGTGCCCGAGGTTGACTCGGCGATACTGAAGATTGCCCTGTATTCGCAGCCAGCCATCGAGATAGCCGATAAGGAGAGCTTTTTTAGCCTGGTGCGGGCTGGTTTTAGCGCCTCCCGCAAGCAGCTCGTTAATTCTCTGGCTCAGGGTCTGGTATTGCCCAAGGCTGAGGCTTTGTCTTTGCTGGCAGAGGCCGGTCTGTCGCCGCAACGGCGGGCGGAGACCCTGACTCTTGGGGAGTGGGCACACCTGTGGCGGGTATTTACCCGGCTGGGGGAAGCAGCATGCTGATTGTGCTGGCGCCGGCTAAGCTCAATCTAACCCTTGAGGTCCTGGCGAAACGCGACGACGGTTTTCACGAAATCCGCAGCGTTATCCAGGCGATAAATCTGTGCGATAGCTTCTCTTTCCAATCAGGCGATGGCATTGAGTTCAAGTGCGATTTGCCAGACTGGGTGGCTGCCGAGAGTCTGGTCTCCAGGGCGGCTGGATTACTTCGGCAGGCTAGCGGTGGCTCTCAAGGGGCAAGCATAGAGATTAGCAAGCGTATCCCGCTGCTTTCAGGGCTGGGTGGGGATAGCAGTGATGCCGCGGCTACCCTGCGCGGGCTTAATCAGCTTTGGGAGCTGGGATTGTCGCCTGAGGAATTGCTTGAGCTGGCCTGGCAGCTGGGTTCGGATGTAGCTTTCTTTCTTTATGGTGGCACGGCTCTGGTCGAGGGCCGGGGTGAAATAATAACTCCGCTACCGCCATTACCCCACAGGTGGGTTATTCTGGCGCTACCGCCCGTTCCCAGACTACCGGGGAAGACAAGGCGACTTTACCATAGCCTGAAAGCCAGTCACTACACGGACGGGCAGATTACGCAGAGGCTGGTAGAGGAACTAAAGGCGGGCAGGGGATTTAGCCCCTCTCTTTTGTTTAATACCTTTGAAAATGTCGCCTTTAGTCACTTCTCAGAGCTAGGTGTGTCTCGGAGCCATATGGAGAAGATGGGCGCCCGCCATGTCCACCTGGCCGGCTCCGGCCCGGCTTTATTCACCCTGGTAGAGCATAAAGCCCAGGCTGAAGAGTTTTATACTCTTCTCCAGAGACAAAGGTTGGCACCATATTTGGCGGAAACACTGGATGCCATCGACCGGGTAGAGTGAAAAGTCTGTAGCTGAGAGAGCCTATTTAGCAAGGGGACTATTTAGCAAAGGGATTGAAAGGGGCGGAGCCCCTTTAGGAAAATAAATTCCCTCTCCCCTTACTAGGGGGGAGGGATAAAGGGTGATGGGTTGATAAGTAATCTCTAATTAGATGAATTTAACAAAGGAGGCATCAAATGGAAATTAAGACGGAGAAAAATCTGCGGGACGCTTTTGCTGGAGAAAGCCAGGCTAATCGTCGCTATCTGTTCTTCGCTGACAAGGCGGAGAAGGAAGGTCATTCCCAGGTAGCTAGGCTATTCCGGGCGACGGCGGAAGCGGAGACGGTTCATGCCCGCAATCACTTTAACGCGATGGACGGAGTTGGTTCAACCAGAGCTAATCTATTAGCTGGTGCCGTCGGGGAACACTATGAATTTACCAGGATGTACCCACCTTTTATTGAGCAGGCGGAATTGGAAAAAAATATCAGGGCTCAGGTTACCTTTGAATATGCTAACGAGGTCGAGCAAATCCATCATGGCTACTTTGAGCAGGCGCTCAAAGCCCTTGAGGCCGGTCAGCCGCTCAAGGACGAGCCTTACTTTGTCTGCCAGGTTTGTGGTAATACCGTCGCTGCTGAAGCCCCTGAAAAATGCCCCATCTGCGGTGCCCCCGGTAGTCAATTCAAGAGGGTAGGCTAGGGGTATCCATTAGCTTCACTCCCTTAATCCCCCGGCCAAACTGGTAAGGAGGGCAGTATGATACCGTTCCTTTTCGAGACCGGCACGGACTACAGCCGGCGGAACGGCTATCTTGCCTCTATAGTTATTTGTAGTATAGTATCACCCGGCTTAATTGCTTCAAGAACATCCATGCCATCGATAAGTTGGCCAAATACCGAGTGCTTACCATCAAGGTGGTGTTGCGGAGCATAAGTAATAAAAAACTGGGAACCATTGGTATTGGGGCCGGCGTTCGCCATTGATAGGGCACCAGTGACGTGGGTGCGCTTAGTGAATTCATCGGCAAAGGAGTAACCGGGACCACCCCGGCCGCTGCCGGTCGGGTCTCCCCCCTGAGCCATAAAGCCGGGGATAACTCGGTGGAATGTAGTGCCATTATAGAATCCCTCACCTGTTAGAAATACGAAGTTGTTCACCGTTACTGGTACATCACTGGCAAATAGCTCCAGCTGTAAGTCCCCCTTGCTTGTCTTGATGGTAGCCATGTATTGCTTACTGGTATCAATCGTCATCGGTGGTGGTGCTGAGTAACTCATAAGCTTTGGTGTCGGTGCTGGCTCCGGGGGTGCCGTAGCGCAGGCTGTCACAAGCAGTATTACGAGAACTAAGATAGAGCCAGCTATTCGGGACAAATTCCAATTTGCCACGAAATTCCCCCCTCCTTTCTGATAAATTAGGATTTTCTTTTCCATGTTATGTTGCCAGGCTGAATCTTCGCTGGCTCGTCGTCAATACTGCCCACTCATTGTGAACACTAATCACGAGTTGTCCCCATTTACTTCCCTGGTCGAATTACTCAGTTTGCCGGATTTGGGTCTTCGACTGAAGATAGGGGTTGAGTCTTGTTCAGCTTTTGCATTAAGCGTGATTTGCGCCGGGCCGCGTTATTGGGGTGAATAATTTTCTTTTCCGCTGCCCTATCCAGGGAACTGATGGCGGCTACTACTGCTTTTTGAGCCGCCTCAAGCTCACCTGATAAGATAAGTCTTTCTGCCTTAGTTATATTGGTCTTGCACAGGCTGCGAGTAGACTTATTACGCAAGCGCCTTCTTTCGGTGATGTGCAACTGTTTTTTGGCTGATTTGGTAACTGGCAATATCTACCTCCTTAGCTTTCTTGTTTAATAACTTACCTTGATAAAGGGCTTGACCAGGTTACAGGGACAAAGTCCCGGTAAGGCCACTTATTGGGTTCGTACCGTATCAGGTTGAGGGCTGGCTTTCGCCGATGCCCCATTGCCTAACCGGCTAGCACTGGTCACTCCCCGAATCCCCTCGATTTTATCCAGAAGTCGACTTAACTGGGCCAGGTTCTTCGTCTCTAAAGTAAGGAATGTTGATATCGTCTGGCCATCATTACTGGTTGAGCCACTGGCTAAGCTCACCGAAGTAATGTTAATCTTTTCATCAGCGACCAGGGTAGTGATATCACGTACCAACCCCACCCTGTCCCAAGCATCAACCTGAATTTTAACCGGATACAGGGCATCGGTCTCCCCCCACTCCACGGGAATCAGTCTCTCTTTCTCGTCCTCATGAAGCACATTGTAACAATTCTGGCGGTGGACGGTCACCCCGCGACTGCGGGTAATATAGCCAACGATTGGCTCTCCCGGTACAGGATGACAGCACTGAGCTAGCTGTGTCAGTAAATTTCCCACCCCCCGTACCTTAACGGCCGATGCCGGTTGCTTGGGAGGTGTAACTTCGGTTATCTTCGGTTGTTGCTGCTGGGCGGCTAGCTTCAAGGCAACCTGATGAGGGCTAATACCGCCGTAGCCGATAGCTGCGTAAAAGTCGTCCAGGCTATCATATTTGTACAGCTTAGACAGCTTCTCCCGCTCGGTGAGTTTGATGCCTAACTGCCTCATCACTTTCTCCAAAAGCCCCCGGCCACGCTCGATGTTTTCTGCCCGTTCCTGCTTTTTAAACCACTGCCGTATCTTTTCCCGGGCGTGAGATGTTTTGATGTAACCCAGGACAGGATTCAGCCAGTCTCGACTTGGTCCCCTTTCTGCCTTAGTTGACATAATTTCAACAAGGTCACCGTTATTGAGCTGATAAGTGAGTGGCACGAGCCGGCCGTTAACCTTGGCTCCGATACAGCGATGCCCCAGGTCGGAGTGAACCCGATAGGCAAAATCGAGGGGAGTGGCACCTTTAGGTAAATCCTTTATCTCCCCCTTGGGGGTATAAACAAAAACCTGGTCATTGAATATATCTGTCTTCACCGATTCCAGGAACTCCTGGGCGCCACTCAGTTCCCGGTGCCAATCAACCAGTTGGCGTAGCCAGCCTATCTTCTCTTCAAAGTGTGTGTCCGTCTTTTCACCCTCTTTGTAGCGCCAGTGAGAGGCAACTCCAAATTCAGCAATACGGCCCATCTGGTGGGTGCGAATCTGTATTTCCAGGGGTATCGTGCCCTGGTACATGACCGTGGTATGCAGGGATTGATAGCCATTCGGCTTGGGATTAGCGATGAAGTCATCAAACTGGTCTGGCAAAGGACGCCACAAGTTGTGGATGATGCCCAGGGTAGTATAGCAATCGGGTACGGTATCAACCGATACCCGCAGGGCGAGCAGGTCGTGGATATCATCGAAGTCTTTACCCAGGGCAGCGTATTTTTCTATTTTCTGATGGATACTATAGATGTGCTTGGGTCTACCTGAAATCTCGGCTTTTAGCCCGGCACGGTCAAATTCCTGGCTTAAAATCTGGATTGCCTGGGCGATGAAGTCCTCGCGCTGAGGGCTGCGGGTGGCAATCAGCCGGGCAATCTGCTGATATTTCTTTGGCTCCAGGTAGCGGAAGGCTAAATCCTCTAACTGCCATTTTAGCTCCCATATTCCCAAACGGTGAGCCAGTGGGGCGTATACCTCGAGCGTTTCCTGGGAAATACTGCGTTGTTTCTCCGGGGTCAGGGCATCCAGGGTGAGCATATTGTGCAATCTGTCAGCCAGCTTGATAAATATTACGCGCAGGTCTTCAGCCATGGCTACCAGCATCTTCCTCAGGTTCTCGGCCTGCTCTTCCCCGGTCGTGACTCCGCCTCGTTGGGTTGCCTCCCCCGAGGCTTGCCACGAGAGACGGCCCAGCTTGGTGGTGCCATCGACCAGCTTAGCCACCTCGGCGCCAAACCTGGCTGCGATTTCCGCAATAGGTATGCCACAATTCTCGGGAACGTCGTGGAGCAGGGCCGCCACCAGGGAGCCGGTATCAAGCTGAAGTTCGGCCAGGGTTAAAGCAACCTGCAGCGGGTGCTCCAGGTAAGGCTCACCTGACTTACGTGTCTGACCCTCATGCGCCTTTTTGGCAAAGTTATAGGCATCTTCCACCACAGCTATCTTCTCTGGGGGAAGATACTCCTGAGCCTTGTCTCTAAGCTCATTAAAACCCATTACGCACCTTGCCAATGGCTAAACTATGACTACAGTATAGCGCAAGTGCGCACTCGTGTAAAATTATGTGCAACTGTCCTGGAATGCTATATCCAACCGCCATATTTCTCAAACCGTTTAGAGAGAGTCTTTACTAACCCCTCACTCTTTATCCCCCTTCCCCTTATCAAGGGGAAGGGGGAGGAATAAAAAAGAGGGGCGAAGCCCCTCTTAACCACCCCTATTTACTATGAGATATTCGGGTAGCTCTTCGTCTTTCCTCGGTAGCCCACATTGGAAGCATTCCGAACTTTTCTTTGAGAAGAAAAAACTGATAGAGGATTATCGTCTTACTGGTTTTTGGTAGGAGACTTCTTCACATACCAGCCCCCCTTTGTGACGCGTTCAGGCTCGCCGAGGAGCAACATTCCCAATTCGTAATCGTTACTAAGCCTCTCGTATAGCAGTATGGTTAGCTTATCTAGTAGGATGTTCAAAGGAACGAGGATTTCAATCTGAACTCTATCAAAACCCTTATGGCCGTGAAACATGTTGCATCTAACCGAGTATATGATATCAAGCAAAGCACCGACCTTGCGATGCTGATTCTCTGACCTCAAATCTTCAAGTAGCTTCTTGTCCTCTTCTGGTCTCGGTTCCCCTCGCAATCGGTCTAGCTTGATTACAAATACTTGGTTCTCCAAGAGTTTACGTATTGCGCTAACCGCCAGTTGACATTGGGCGTCATTCTGGATGTTTGACCAGATGTGGTTCGTGCCCAAATAGCTGTGGACGTATTCTTTTGCGGCTTTCACGTCAGGAAGGCTAGGATTGCGATCGCGTAATTTAATCCTCCCCGTTCTTGCCCAAGACAGAGTCAGTTCCGCGTAAAGTCTGTTGTACACGATAAACAGCGTGAAAAATTTATCAAAACAGTCCTGGATGCTCTGTCTCTGATACCCTTGAGCTTTCTCGAACCAGCGCTCACAAAAATCGTGTAATTCTTGTGAAATCAAGACAATTCACCTCTCACTTTTCTCATCAGCCGTGAAATTCCTTTTTCCTCTTTGTCCTGGCTTCAAGAATATCATCAATCAGTTTGACGAAGTTCTGGTTAGAGTTATGGTTCTTCTTGAGTATCAATAAATCAGAATCTGGCATATCATCCAATACCCTCGGATGCATGATAAAGAATTGCTCTGTCTTCCGGTTTGACTCTTCAAAATCACGGTCTAACTCATCCATATCACGCTCTAACTCTTGTAGATCATAGGGTGAATTTCTTGCTTCTCCATCATCATGTTCCAATGGTACGTTTCCACCAGCTATGGCTTGCCAATCGAAATCCTTTTCCTCGACGAGAAATATTTCTCCGAATGGTTCTCGCATATGAAAAGTCATATTTATAAATTGTCCGTAGAGAGGTAAACCGCTGAGTATATTGGCTTGCTTGTCACCATATACAACAGATGCCAAAGCTATTGTATTTCTTGCCTGGGAAGGCGTATCAGTTCCCAAATCCTTCCAAATATTGTCAAACTTATTATAAAGTGCTTCCCCTTCTGCTCTTAGAATGCGTGTCGACTCGTCAAGCTCAACCCCAGACACTTTCAGACCAGATGATTCAATAATTCCGGTCAGCAATTTAGCCTTTAATGTAACGATAATTGTATCCTTGCATCCTCGTTTCTTTTTGGCAAATAGACGAATAGCAGTAAGAAAGCAATATGACTCGAATACAAGAAGGTTAAACTGCTGTCTCCCATCAAGCTTACCGCCAAATAACTTCTGCACTTGTTTCTTAAGACTGCCATCTTTTAGGAGACCAATTACCATGATAGTCATTAAAGATGGTGTATGAGGGGTGAGGTTGTTCTTCTTTATAAGCTTAACATCATCGTCGCACAGTCTATTAAAAAGTTCATTAGGAACCCATTTCTTGCATCGGCTACACTTAAATGCAGCGTCATGAAGTGTTTGTCCACAATGCGGACATTTCTTATTCATAGACCCCCTCCCTCGTATGATATGCGTTGGAATCGGTTCGGCTCCATTTTATCCCTATGGCAACCGATTGTAAAACCAACGAGCACACAGCAGGCACATATGCATATATTATCAATGAATATAATGTCGGTAATGTAATTACCAGTCCATAAGCTCAAAAACTGGTAACTCTTAAAACTATGAGGTTAATTCGAAGCTAATGTTGGGTAACGTTATTACCAAATTGGTAGCCCGCATTGGATTTGAACTGTAATGGGAGTTTAAGAGGGCGGTAGCCCTCTTTTTTATATTCCCCCTCTCCTTGAAAGGAGAGGGGGATTAAGGGGGTGAGGTAGATAGAAACCCATTTGAGGGCTTTCTTCAGACTATGCTATGATGATTGCCAGGGATGGAGATTAATGTTTTAGTTGATGAAGGTCTTGAAGGATGCCTTGAGGTGAGCTGGCTGGAGAGTGTGGCGGAGAAGGTCCTTCTTGCCCAGGATATCGATTCCAGGGTGGAGCTTGGCCTGGTTATTGTCGGCCAGGAAAGGGTGCGCCAGCTAAATTTTAGTTACCTGGGAAAAGATGAGCCGACTGATGTGCTCGCCTTTTCGATGCTGCCGGAGCCGTCCAGGGAAAACCTTGTCCCTTTTGTCGTACCTCCGG
>JACQGQ010000034.1 GCA_016199495.1 Chloroflexota bacterium | reverse complement strand
CAGGTGTAAGCGCCTTCGCTTACCGCCTGCTTGACTAAATCCTCTACGGAATACGCCGTCATCATGAGTACCACCGCCCTGGGGTCTATTTTCTTGACTTCGGTAAAGGTTTGCACCCCATCTATTCCCGGCATCTTTATATCCATAAAGATAATATCGAAGTGACTCTTGCTTACGGCCGCGATTGCCTGGTAACCATCCGCAACAATGACTACGTTGTAGCCTTCGTCTTCCAGTATCCCTCCCAGAGTCAGGCTCATGTTGCGCAGGTCGTCAACTATCAGGATATTGGTCTTTTCCATTACTTATCTCCGCCATTGCTGTTGAGGCGGTCTGCCTTCAAGGGGAGCTTTATGGTAAAGGTGCTTCCCTTGCCCACCTCGCTCTCAACCGCGATATACCCCTGGTGCCTATCGATAATTGACTTAGATACCGCTAATCCCAAGCCAACGCCCTTGGCTTTGGTAGTAAAGAGGGGGTCAAAGATTTTACCCATAGCTTCCTGAGGTATCCCGTAACCGGTATCGGCTATCGCCACCTCAAGGAATTCATCTCTCTGCCTGGTAACGATGGTCAGCTTGCCTCCCTCAGGCATAGCCTGCACCGCATTCATAATGATGTTTACCATTACCTGACGAATCTGGTCGCTGTCTATGTTCACCTCAGGCAGGTCAGCCTCCAGCCTTTTAACCAACTCGATGTTCTCGGCAATGGGTATGTGTGACAGGGCATCCTTAACCACTTCCTCTATCTTCGTCGGCGAAACCGCCGGCTTACCGACACGGGAATATCCCAGGAGGTCATTGATGATTTTGTTGGCTGAGTTTATCTCGTCATCCATAATGTCGAGAAACTGCCTGACCCGCGGCTCTTTTCGGGCTAACTCGCTCGTGGCCACCTTCCCTTTTACATAATAAATAGCGTTCTTGATGGCACCCAGCGGGTTTCTGATTTCGTGCCCTACCCCTCCGGCCAGCTGCCCTATTGCCGCCAGTCTCTCGGCGCGCACCAGCTGCTCTTGAGCCTCTCTCAGCGCCTGCGCCTGTCGCTGAAGCTCCTCATTCTGGGCGTCCAGTTGCTGGTTCTTCCCCTTAAGCCTCTCACTTGATTGCTCCAGTGTTGCTACCATGATGTTGAGGGCGCTACCCAGGTTGGACAATTCATCTGTTCCGGCGGCGGGTAAGCGCACCGCCAGGTTACCAGTGGTAGCAATGCTGTCAACCCCCTGGCTTAATCGAGTCAGGCGATACAAAACCTGCCTGTCCAGAAACACGATGACGACGACAGCACTGACGGCACCAACGACCAAAAGCGAGAATATAAAATAGGCAACAGTATCCTGACCTTGAATGTAAATATCCCGGGGTATGGCCACTCTCAACAGGAGAATCGGTTTGTGATAGAGGTCTCTAATCAGGGCGTAGCCGGCAATGGACTCCCTGTCTAGCGGTCGGACAAAAACTGGTGTCTTTTCGGAGAGGGAGGGTAGCACTGCCTGAAAATCATCAGGCAGCGGTGAGCGGTCGAAGCGATGTATGGTTAAGGACAGGCGCGTTTGCTCTGCCAGCCGTTCGATTTCACCGGCATCCAGGTAACGCCCCATGATGAGTGTCCCCCGAATAGGACCCTGCTCTTCACTGGTCAGGATGGGATGTGAGACGATAAGCACAGGATTTTCCGGAAGAAGAATAATGCCACTAATAGCGCTGGCCGGGTCAGCGTAGCTGACCAGCAGACTACCGGGAGTAAGATAATTGAGTAAGCTTTGAGGCAGAGCTGTTTCCTTTCCATTATCGAGGTCGAAGGCTTGGCTATAGACAACCTGACCGGAGGTATGGATAAAAAGCATAAAGTTAAGCCTGAGCTCGGTGAAAGTTCCGGTGACCAGGTTTTTCTCAATATAGTCCTGGTTGACATCCTCAACGAAGGTATAGGTATCATCCCAATTTGCCCAATCAGCCGTTATTGCCTTCAAGGCGAGAAGGTCACCGGACAAGGTATTCAGTACTTGCTCGACATTCTGACGGGTGCGTTGCTCATCCAGTTGGCTGAAACGGCGCATCAGGATAGTCTGCGAGATAAAATATAAAATAATGACCAGGCTAACGAAGACGATACCCACCGTCATTAATGTTTTTCTACGTAATGTCATCCGCCTGCTCCGCCAGTAATTCGAGAGCTCTGGTATTGCTTTCCGCAATTCCGATTGCCCGCTAAGGCTTTTAATTTCCGGCAATCGGTGTTTATGCCAATTGTATCACAAAAGCATAAAAATTGCCAGTAGGCATCTAAAATATGACAGATGAATCAGGGAAAGTCAAACCTGGTGACAGAAGGCGTTTATCAGGGAAGGTTACCGGGGCTCTCTCCCTGTAAAGACAGCTTCTCCCTACACAGGGGGGTGGGGGGGTTAGGCGACAAATCAGCTAGTGTCTAGTCCAATAAATAGGTTGAAATTGTGCCAATGTGGACAAATACTGAAAGTGATGAGCCGACTCACAAATTGCGCCATGCCTTGTTTGTAACCTATCCCCCTGACCCCCTTCCCTTCACAAGGGAAAGGGGAGTAAAAGGAAGAGAGGGGGCGAAGCCCCTTCTCTAAAATCTCTTCCCCCTCTCCTTTCAAGGAGAGGGGGACACAGGGGGTGAGGTAGGTAAATAGTTTGGGTTACCATCCCTCTCTGGGAAACTGGCGCCATTCAGGTTGAGTATCAGATAAATGCGTGAAGGCGGCCGTCAGGGGAGCGTCCTTGAGGATGCTTCCCTTTACTTCTTCGTATTGGCCCTGATATTGAGGGATTTGCTCTCCTTTTTGGTCAAACACCATCACCATATTGTTGGGGCATCTAATAATAGTCTTAATCATTTTTGTTCTCTCGCCAGCGCTGTGGCAATGCTTCGCAGGATGCTAAGAATTCCAATGGCAGCCCGCTGAACTTCAAGCGGTTCCTGACTCAACATTTGACTGACGTAAGGGTCCAACTGCTTACCACTATAGGCGGTTGCCCTTTCCTCTATGCCGGCCGATGGCGGGGACAGGTAACCAGCCAGAGAGAATAGCTCGCTCTCCTCAAAACCCAATGGCTTAGCCAATTTGCGCAGAACCGAGGCTGAGGGGAACCTTTCTCTTCTCTCGATACGACCCAGGTGAGATGACGATATACCTGACATGACAGACAGCTCACGTAATGTCAGCGGCATCATCAGTCGGCGCTGCTTGAGTATCCTGCCCAGATTTTGGCCGTTATTGTTATTGGTCATTTTTACATCCTCCCTCTGCCGACTTGGCTATAGTAGCCTGATTTATGGAGATGATAAATCGCCTATTAGTAACTTCAGGCATAGGTAATTAGTTGTCTTTATTCACCCTTCTATTTTAGGGCGGTAAAATGAATATCCGCATAAAAATGGCGTTAAGATTTCATTAAAATCTGGCGACCTCATGTAGGCTAGAGTTTTTATCGGAAGCTTGATTTTGTGTTATACTTGGCTGAAGCCAGCGTAGCTCAGTGGTAGAGCAGCGGTTTCGTAAACCGCTGGTCAAGAGTTCGACTCTCTTCGCTGGCTCCACGGAGGGTAAATGAGCAAATTTATTGATAAATTAAATCGGCTTTCCCGGGCTGAGCCTCTACCGATGGGATTCAGGGCGGTACAACCAACCTCACCCCGGCTCAAAATACAGCTTGTTGCCAGTTTACCCCAGGAGAGCGTTGAGAGCCTGACTGACTCTGTGACCGGGGCTGATGCCGGGCTGCTGTCTATCTCTAAGCTAAGTTCAGCCGCCAAGACTCTAAACAAGATAGCTCAAGGCCATTCTGATATTCTGTGGGGTGGGCGGCTGGAAAGTAGCCGCTTAGTCGATGTCGAACAGATACTCAAGGCAGGCTGTGATTTTATAGTTTTCCCGGCAACCAGTACCTCCCTGGCGATAGCGGAAAATGATGAAGTGGGTAAGATACTGGAGGTAGAAGCGTCACTCAGTGAAGGTTTGTTGAGGGCGGTTAATGAACTACCGGTAGACGCTGTGTTGATAGCTGGCGAACAAGAAGAGGGGCGCTTTCTTAGCTGGCAGCACTTGATGCTCTTCCGGCGCTTTGCTGATTTGTTAACTAAACCCTTGTTGGCTTCGATACCGTCAACTGTCACTGTTGCTGAGCTTCAGGCTTTGTGGGCAGCTGGGGTTGAGGGTCTGGTCGTCGAAGTTACGGTTGGGCAGCCTCAAGACAGATTAAAGGAGTTGCGCCAGGTAATCGATAAGCTAGCTTTTCCATCGCCACGCCGGCACGACAAAGCAGAGCCTCGGCTATCCCGCATCAGCCGGGAACAAGGCATGACAACCATTGAGGAGGAAGAAGAAGACGAAGAATAGCTTCACACCAGGATAATCAGCTAGCTCCGTACCATTTCACGGCGCCACAGTGGCTATGCCTGTGATAGCTGCCACGATTTGCCTTCCGTACTAATCGCTGGCGCAATTACCATCTCAGCCCGGTGCATTTCCTGGATAGTCGCCGCCCCGCAGATACCCATGGCGGTACGGAGCGCCCCGATAAGATTCTGGCTGCCATCGGTAACCGAAGTGGGACCGAAGAGAATTTGTGCCAGCGTGTCAGTGGTACCGACTTTTATTCGGGTGCCTCTGGGGAGTGCCGGGTGCTGTTGGGACATTCCCCAGTGATAGCCCCGCCCCGGTGCCTCTTTGGTTTGAGCAAAAATAGAGCCTATCATGACCGCGTCAGCCCCGGCCGCAACGGCTTTACACAGGTCACCACCCTTGCGGAAGCCGCCATCGGTAATTATCGGTACGTATCTTCCCGATTCCTTGTGATACTGGTCTCTGGCGGCGGCACAATCTATTGTGGCCGTTATCTGGGGGACACCGACGCCAAGGACTTCCCTGGTGGTACAAGCCGCCCCCGGGCCGACACCGACCAGAATCGCCGAGATGCCGGTTTGCATTAGCTCCAAACAGGCACTGTAGCTGACGCAGTTGCCGACGATGACCGGCATGGTGACAGATTTGACCAGCTCCGGGAAGATAAGCCCGCGCGAGCTTTTGGATAGATGCCGGGCACTGGTAACCGTGGCTTGGACGACGAAGATGTCGGCCCGGGCTTCAGACGCTATGGGGGCAAACCGTTTAGCATTAGCCGGTGCCGCCGAAACAGCACAGACCGCCCCCGATTGCTTAATCGCTTGTATTCGCTCACTAATGAGGTTTTCTTTAATCGGTTGGGAATAGACCTTCTGAAGCAAGGGAGTAACCTCAGCACCGGATACCTGAGCAATCTCAGCCAGTACCTCCCGGGGATTATCATAGCGAGTTTGTATCCCGTCTAAATTGAGAACGGCCAGCCCACCCAGCTGGTTCATCAGGATAGCGAAGCTGACATCGACCACCGCATCCATGGCTGAAGCTAAAACGGGAATGCCAAAGGTAAAATCCCCTAGCTTCAAATCAATGTTTGTCTGTTCGGGATTGATGGTCACGTCTCCGGGCACGATAGCAACTTCATCAAATCCGTAAGAACGCCGGAGTTGTTTAAACCGGGGGGTAGCCATTTTGTTTGCCTTCCTTAAAGACAGACTATAGCAAAGGTAACCGCTTAAAGTCAAGAAATCTCGTTCGGCTGACACGGTATTGGCAAGGCGAAGTAATCTCCTTACATTTGTAGCGCTCTGCCGCCAGACAGTAATGTCCCGGCCAACTTCTTAAACAGGTTCTGTTCGGTTTTGGTTGGTGGTGTCATTGCGAGACCATTCCGTCACAGGCGGAAGGCGAAGCAATCTGTGTAGGGAGAAGGGTACCCCCACCTCCCAGATTGCCACGTCGGCTACGCCTCCTCGCAACGACAAGTAAAATCAACCAAATGCAAACAGAACCCTTAAACACCCCCTCTTTTACAGGGGGAGAAGTTCTGCTATAATAACACTGGTTTTTGCCGGCATTGGCTGATGGTGGTCGGGGTTAAGAGATGAAAGGGTCTGCTAAATAAATGCTAGAGTT
>JACQGQ010000036.1 GCA_016199495.1 Chloroflexota bacterium | reverse complement strand
CGCTTGATGAGTTGAATAAGAGCGTCAATTTCCTCGGCACTGAGGCGTCCCTCAAATCCGGCCATTGCCGTATTACTCCTGCCTTTCAAGATGGTGCTCTTTACCTCAGCGTCACTCAGCTTCGTCAGGCTTGTCGGAGTCAATGCCGGACCTAGCCCGGAGACCCCCTGCCGCTTTTCCCCATGACACACAGCACAGTTGGTCGCAAACAACTTGGCGGCATCTATCGCTGATGTCTCTGGTGTCGGTGCTGGCTGGGTAGGGGTAGGCTGTGCCCCTGCACAGGAAATCAGGAACAGCCCGGCTATTAGCAAAGTGAGCAAGATGGCCAGCTTTCGCATCTTAGTCTCCTTTCCTAAACGCTCATCGTACTACCACATCGAGAGCCATAACTACGAGCAATCCAAAAAGATATACTCCGGAAAATTTAAAATTGGTCCACGCTCTTTCTTTCGTTGGCTGCATCCAGAGTCGGATACTTGAACCCAGGAAGAGGACACCCAGAAGAACAGAACCTATCAGGTACACTTGATGGAATGAACTGATAGAATAGAGCAAGAAGGAAACCAACACCAGGAGAGCAGTTGATAGCAGAATGAAAAGGGATGTCTTCTTCGCTCCGGTTAAGACGGGCAACATCGGTATGCTGGCCGTCCGGTAACTTTCGTGGTGGACTAAGGCGAAACTCCAGAAGTGACTGGGCGTCCACAGGAACAGGAGCAAGGCTATCATCACTGGTATAAGAGAAAGCTCGCTGGTGGCAGCGAACCACCCGGCCAGAGCGGCAAAGCTACCGGATAACCCGCCAAAAACTATATTGAGGGAGGTCCGTCTTTTCAACCATAGAGTATAGAGCGCGACATATACCAAGACACCAGTGAGAACAAAAAGTGCCGTCAGCAAGTTTATTCGAAGGGCAACAGGGAATGAGATAGCGATAAGCACCAGACCAACCAGGAGAACTCTGCCCGGGCTGACCTTTCCCTCGGGGAGAGGACGATTCTGCGTTCGTGGCATAACCGCATCTATGTCCCTGTCGAAATAGTTATTCAAAAAAGAGGCTCCGGCAGAAGCCAGCCCTCCTGCCAGCAGCAACAGCACGCTCGTGCTCAGGCGGATATCGCCCTGTCCGGCGACTATCGCCGATGCCAGAGCGGTAACCCCCACCAGCATCAGTATCCTCGGCTTGGCAAGACTAAAACAGGTTAATAACATAGCTCACCCAAGTTCTATCAATAGGCGGGCAAACTTCGCCTTCAGTGCTGGAGGGCCACTTTGCGGGGAAAACGTGTACTCGTCCGGACAAACTCCCGGTACGATTATTCCCGACTTCACTCTTTGCGGAGCCTTTATCTCCAGGTTTCTGAAGCCCTTAGCTGACCAAATATAGCGTAGGGTAGATAAGCACCCAGGCAACATCCACAAAGTGCCAGTATTTAACCACTCCTTCTACTCCCCAGTAGCTACCTGAGGTGAAACGTCCACTTCGTCCCAGGAAGTAGAGAATGGTCAGAGCGATGATGCCAGTAAGCACATGGAAGGCATGTACTCCTGTCATGGTAAAAAACAGGGTACCGAAGCCGGTTGAGGGCGGGAAAAAGTGGAAACCTTCCCGCCATTCTATCACGACCCCAATCAGAAAAATTAACCCCAGGGAGATAGTGAACAGGATATTAAGACGGAAGCGCCTCTGGTCGCCGTGGGCACTGGCTATTTCGGCCCGATAAGCGGTAAGACTGCTGAGGACAAGGATAACCGAGATTACCAATCCCAGTAGCTGGTTTAGCTCCGCTGGCCGGTAAAAGCCCTGCAAGTAGAACCGGCTGGAAATAAGGGCAGCAAAGATAAAGAGCTCAGAGAGGAAAAATAGCCAGAGGCCCAGACGATTTGTATGAAGCCGGCTATATGCGCCATGAATTTCTTTTGCCAGAGCCATAGCCGTTTACTCCTCTCGACGCCAGAGCTGTGAAATGTGCATAAAATAGTATATGATAAGCCCGGCCCCGGGTACTGCCAGGATTACTAGAAAGGGCCAGGCCCCCCGCTTCAGTCCCACCCCTACGATATATTCAAGGATTTCCACAACCATGAGCGCCACGAACACCCACAGACCGAGGCGCATCAGCGACCTTTGGTCAGATTTCATCAATTAACCTCCTCCGGTATTCAAAGCGCTTCCCGCCGGATTAAGGACGGCGTGAACCGAACCCGGAATACCATAGCCATAAGGGTCTCCCACCACCTGGGGCGGTTCTGGAAAATTCTCCTCGGGAGGCGGAGATGATATTTGCCATTCCAGAGTCCGCGCCCGCCAGGGGTTTGCCTCGGCTACAGGTCCCCTGAGCCAGGAATAGACCATATTAGTCAGGAATACCAGGAAGCTGGCGCCCAACAGGAAAGCGGCTATGCTGACAAACATGTTGACTCCGCCCAGCGCTTCAGGATAATCAAATACCCTTCGGTTCATCCCGTTGATTCCCAGCCAGAACATGGGGATAAAAGTAACATTAAACATTATGAACATCCACCAGAAGTGCACTTTGGCCAGGGTCTCGTTATACATGCGGCCAGTGAGTTTGGGGAACCAGTAATAAATCCCCGCCATAAGGGCAAAGATTACCCCTCCCATCATCGTGTAATGAAAATGTGCCACGATAAAGTAGGTATCGTGCAAATGAATATCTGTGGGGACATCGGCGTTGAAGATGCCGGTAACTCCGCCAATAAGGAAGTTGAACAGGTAGCCCAGGGCGAAGAGCATCGGTGGCCTCAGCCACAACCTCCCCAGCCACATCGTCCCCAGGGCGGAGAGGAACACCACTCCGGTCGGGATAGAAATAAGCTCAGTCGTGACCATGAAGGGGATGTAGAGGTAGTCCGACATGCCACTGGTATTCAGGTGATGTGCCCAAACGATAAAGCCCAGGAAAACGATAAAGAAAAATGACCCCACCACCCATTTGTAGGCGAACAACGGTTTGCGAGAAAAATGCGTGATTACCTCCAGTATAATCCCGAAGCCAGGGAGAATCATGATATATACTGCCGGGTGGGAATAGAACCAGAAAATATGCTCATATAGCAAGGGGTTGCCCCCCTGGGAGGCATTGAAAAAGCTGGTCCCCGCCACCCGGTCCAGTACCACCTGAATTAATCCGACGGCCACGAACGAGGTAGCCGTCAGGCTTATCATAGACGCCGTGAAAATCCCCCATGCAAAGATGGGCAGCCGCCCCCAGGTCATGCCACTGGCTCGCTGGGTGATTACTGTGGTAATAAAGTTCAAGCCGCCCAGGATTGAGGAAATCCCAAAAGTGATGAAAGCCATGAGAAAGAATAGGCTGCCGGTGGCGTTGATTACTGACAGGGGGGGATAGGCAGTCCATCCGGTATCAAAGCCGCCAAACAAAGGGGTCAGGAGAAGGAGGATGACCACCGGGGGCAAAAGCCAGAAACTAAGGGCATTAACTCGGGGAAAAGCTACGTCCTCGGCGCCGATAAGTATCGGCAGGAAAAAGTTAGCGAATGCTCCCATAATAGTCGCCACGGCTACAGCAATCATGATAATCCCGTGCAAGCTCATAGTAGTATTGTAGGTATTAGGCCCCATAATGGTTTGCCCGGGGGCTATCAACTCCGTGCGCATCAGCATGGCCAGAAGACCAGCAAATAAGAAAAGGAATACAAAGGTGACCAGATATTGGACGCCAATAACTTTGTGATTGGTGCAAAATCTGAAGTAGCGCTTCCAGCCGTTGACCTCCAGCTTTCTAGCTGGCAGACCTACCCATTCACGGCCCCAGGCATCCCACAGGCCAGCACCGAAGAGCCAGCCAATCAAGGCAAATAAATAGCCGAGAGCGATAACCGGCTCATTAGTTCCGGAGCGGCCAGCGGCATTTATCAGCAGGAAGCCGATACCACCTCCAAAAATGAACCCGATGAGGGCAAAGATAAGACCTTTAATTATCCCGGTAAGAGCAGCCATCAGGCGCGCCTCCTAATCCACTTTTACCTGCTGAGAAAGCCAGGTCTCGAACTCCTTTTGCTCCAGGACCCGGACCGGTACCATCATCTTATCGTGGAGAATGCCACACGCCTCCGCACACTGGAGACGAATTTTGTGGTCGGAGGAAAAAGAACCCGTTTTACTGGGGGTAGCATATATGGTTGTCATCATCCCCGGGACGGCGTCTATTTTCATGCGAAAAGATGGTATCCAGAAGGCATGCAAGACATCGGTAGAGCTGACTTCAAAACGGATATGTCCATCTACCGGCAATACCAGTTCCGTCCGGCTAATTACCTTATGCTGGGGGTAGGTTATCTTCCAGTTCCACCTGGAGCCTTCGACCTGCACTACCAGGTCGACATCCTTACCAGCTTGGGCACGGAGAGCATTCATACCGGTAATACCGGGGTGAACTATCATAACAATAGTCAAAGCGGTGCTCACCAGCATCCAGCCAGCGATGAAAGGTCCATGGCTGCGCATGGCTGGCCCGTCCTGAGTTGGCTCTCCCCGGCGACGGAAGCGTAGCACGCTGTAAATCAGCATGGCCACCACGAAGGCAAGAACGGGCACCGCCAGCATCATGAGGGTACGGAAGGCATCATCAACAATCTGACCCTCAAGAGCAGCTCTTGAGGGTAGAAGAAAGGGAGTCAGGGCGATAACCAGAGCCTCACCCGCGGCGGTGAGGACTATCCAGAGGATAACCACAATGAAGAACTGTTTACTCAATACTCAACTCCTTTGCGGCTCTGTCCTGGTTCGTTAGAAAGACGAAGGATGACTTCCCCTTCCCCGAGAGTGAAAGAAATAATATCATATTTTTCTAACCAGAAAAAGGTGCAAATACACCAAAGATTATTCTTGTGGGGTATGGAATTGTCATATCAGATGATACCGTGAGGCAAATAGTACCGCTTGAAGCCGATTCTCAGCCCCGAGTTTTAAGAGAAGGCGGCTAACATGATTGCGTGCCGTAAGGGGTTTTACATTAAGGCTTAAAGCTATCTCTTTTGTGGATAGGCCGTGTGTCAGTAAACGAAGCGTATCTTTCTCACGGGGGGAAAGTTTTGGCAATGGGGGAAGTCCCGGCTCTTCCTGACGGACCTCTGGATTTATTTCTTCTTCTATCACCTGGCGAAGCTTGGCAGCCACCCTCTGAGTGGCTTCCTCTATATGACGACGATGGCTTACATCGCGCAAGATATGGAGCACCCTCAGGGGAAAACCTTTATTCTTAAGCACTAACGTGCTTACGTTGAGCCATCTATGCTCGTCCATAGCGGAGGGACAAATCAAATCATAGTTAGGCGTGGCGCGTCCCCGGAGGGAGTTAACGATGGTAGGACAATTACGACGGCAAAACTGAAAGTTTCTGGCATCCCGCCCGCCTACAACTTCATAGCATAGTCGGCCGATTACTTCCTCCGGGGCATGTCCCAGAATTCGCTGGGCGCTTTCACTCCAGAAAAGCAGGCGCTGCTGAGAATCCACCACATACACTCCATCATCGCTGGTCATGTTCGTCCAGAAGTCTTCCATATCTTTTAACTTGTCACTAGCTGACATCTTGCCCCCATCATTGTTATCAAAGTATGGTTAAATTATACTAAAACCTATAATAGTCGGCAAGTTTACTTACGAGGCAAAACATCCACAAGTCCGAGCAGGATTTCCACCCGCTGTTTCTCTTCACCTTCTCCCAAAGAATGTATCATCAAGGGAAAACGTCCCAGAACATCAGCCGCAAATTGTAGGGTACTGGTTACTCCCGGCTTCACCCGAGTCTCTACATCATAGCCATGGAGGAAAAGCTCCATCGATTCATCGGCACTTATACTGATGGTAACCTTCTCGCCCTGCTTAAATGGGATTATCCTGTCTGCACGAGCTCCGTATAACGTTTGGCTGACTATGGACAGGTTTATATTGTGGATACTGGAATCAGTTCCCTTGCCACACCCGAACAGCCCCAGCATAACCAGGATGACAATCAATAGAATCCCGATTCGTTTCACAATATACCTCCTGGTTCACTTTTCGCAGGCTGAGTCATATTGGTAGCTAGCATATAGCCCACTCCGTGCTTGGTGACGATATACCTTGGGTGTTCCAGGT
>JACQGQ010000033.1 GCA_016199495.1 Chloroflexota bacterium | reverse complement strand
GTGTTATGAGAATAGAAATAATAAGGGAGTTATTCCGGCGAAAGCCGGAATCCAGGAAGTACACTTATTTCATCCCACCTGGATTCCGTGTCAAGCACGGAATGACCGGGACTCTGAGACAAGACACTCATATTTGCATACATCGTGCTGTCTCTGACAAGAGACACGACGGATTGCTTCATCACTACGCTCCTTCAGAATGACAATTTTCGGACAACCTCTAAAGGGGGTGAGGTTCGTAAACAATCTCTTAGGTGGCTTCAGCCGATGCTCACTCATTTTTAAGCTCGTTCTCTCCCTCTTTAGCCATGGGATGGGCCGAGAGATACACCTTTTTCGCCTGACTCTGGCTGACATGAGTATAAATCTGGGTAGAGGACAGGCTGGCATGTCCCAGCAGCTCCTGGACTACCCTCAAATCGGCACCGCCATCGAGCAGGTGGGTGGCAAAGGTATGGCGCAGCATGTGCGGGTGCACCCTCTTGCCGATACCAGCCAGATTAGCATATTCCTGTAAAATGCTCTGCACGCTGCGTTCCGTCAGGCGCCCCCCGTAGCGATTAAGAAAGAGGGCATTAGTCCCCCTTTTACCCAGAAGCTCAAGCCTGCCCTGATTGAGGTAGGCAGTTAGAGCCGCGGCGGCCGGCTCGCCCATCAGCACCATCCGCTCCTTAGAACCCTTCCCCCAGACCCGGATTTCACGGGTATCAAGGTTAACCTGCTCCCGATTGAGGCTGACCAGTTCACTTACCCTGAGACCGGAGGCATAAAGTAGCTCCAGAAAGGCACGGTCACGCTGCCCCTGCGGTGTGGCTACGTCAGGGGCTTCCAGAAGTCGCACTATCTCACCTGTGGTCAGGAAGGAGGGTAAGCGCCGGTCCAGCTTGGGGGAAGAGGTGGTGGCTACCGGACTTACTGATAATATTTCTTCTCGTACTAAATAGCGGTAGAAGGAACGAATGGCTGACAGCTTACGGGCGATGCTGGTTTTAACAATACCCTGCTCCATGAGGTGCAACAAATAATCACGCAAAACATGCTTATCCACTGCCTTCAGTGAAGCAATCTCCCTACCCCTGAGAAAGTCAAAGAAACCCATCAAATCGGTAGTATAGTTGCGCACGGTATAGGGTGAAGCATTCCGCTCCGCCTCAAGGTAATTTATGTATCTATCAAAGATTTCTTGCATTCTTATTGATTATCTTTCACCAGAGCGTAATCACTCTCTTTCTTCATGAATAAAGGAATCGCCAACTGCCGCTTATATTCACCGATTCTTTTTTCAGCCAACCGTACATATTCTTCTTCTGTATCATAGCCGAGATAATACCTGTCAGCCTTGATTGCCGCAATACACGCTGAGCCACTACCGCAAAATGGGTCTAAAACTACCTCGCCCTTAAAGGTATACAGTTGAATTAACCGAAAGGGAAGCTCGACTGGGAAAGGCGCAGGATGTCCTACCTTGCGTGCAGATTCTGCTGGAAATGTCCAAACGCTTTTAGTGAACTCCAGAAACTGCTCTTTTGTGATGGTGTTAGTCTTACCTGGCAGATTCTTCCTATTAAAAGCTTCCTTAGAAAAAACCAGGATATACTCGTGAATATCTCTGAGTATAGGATTTGCCGCCGATAACCAAGTCCCCCAGGCAGTAGAAGGACTGGCACTGGAAGCCTTGTTCCATATTAGTTCACCCCGCATCATGAAACCAATATCCAGCATGTCCTCAATAATATACCTGTGTAAGGGGATATATGGTTTTCTGCCCAGATTGGCTACGTTGACACACGCCCTACCACCGGTGACAAGTTTTTTATGAACCTCTGTGAATACTCTTTTAAGTAAGGCTCTGTACTCATCCAGTGTCAGATTCTCATCATATTCTTTGGTAACATTATAGGGTGGTGACGTTACCATTAGATGGACGCTATAATCAGGGATTTCTTCCATCAGTTCGCTAGATTTACAGAATATTCTGTCCAAAATTGAGGGAGGAACCGCGTTCTCTATGTATTGGGCAGGGGTTTTAGTCCTCTGACCATCATATAGTTTACTCTTATAGAACTTGGACGAATCATGTCCAATTCGACCAGGAGAACCAAAAGAACTTGTGCTCGTTCCGTTTCTCTTGTATCTACGTTCTAAGCTACTCACACTTCACTCCAGTAATCAACCCACCTTTGATAAGGGCGATAATCTATTTCAGACTTTTGCCAGCCTACTTCAATAACTTTAGTTTCTTTGTCTTGTATCAAGGACACTAGGGCTTCTTTACTAATTTCAACACCGCGAGGATTAGTGCCCGGCTTGGGGAGCTTAACATACTTCTCTCGTCCGATATCTTTAAATAATTTTTCTTGGGCTTCTACAGGAATGTAGTAAAAACCTCCCTTTCGCCCCCAATCAATCTGAATAAGTAGAATGTCATAGCGAGGATAATAACCAGTAAGGAATTCTCTTGCTTTTGGGGCGTCTACCGTCCAGATAAGTTTAACTCCACCAAAACTTCTGCCAGTAATTGTTTTTATTGAAACTGGTTGTCCAAATATCTCGACATCAATCTCTGGCTCAACAATAGAGAAGTCTGTATTAACGTTTTCCTCCCCGAATTTGTATATGAGCAGGGCGACTATTACATTCTCCCGGAGAGAACCTACCTGCATACCAATCTTTCCAGCTCTTGAGCTTTCTAACTCGGCGATTCTAAAAAGTTTGGGTAATCGCTTTTGAATTCTGTCTATTAGTGGTTTGTCTGTGAAAACTTCAAGTAAGGTCTTGTTCACTGCATAAACCTCGTCTAAGTTGTCTTATTCTACCACCCCACCCCCTAAGATTCTAGCAATTCTATTTAGCTCTTACCTGCGGTTACTTTTGGTTCTGCTAGCTTCCCCCTATAATCACACTTGGTGCACTTTGCCTGCTTGCCCCGGTATTCGGTGAGGAGGCTGCCGCACTGGGGGCAGGGCTGGGGGAGGGGCTTGGTATTGATGGCGAAGGTGCAATTGGGGTAATTGCTGCAGCCGTAAAAGGTGCGTTTCTTTTTGCTGACTCTCTGCACCAGCTCACCGCCACACTGGGGGCACTGGGCGCCGGTCTTGACCTGGAATGACCTGGTATATTTGTGTTCAGGGTAGTGACTGCAGGCGAGGAATTTACCGAAACGCCCGACCTTAATTACCATCGGATGGCCTTCGGGACAGACTTCGTCGGTTACTTCATCAGGCAGCTTTACTTTTTCGATAAGCCGGGCGGCTTTATTAAGGCTTTGCTCAAAGGGGGTATAAAAGTCTTGAACAACACCCACCCAGTCCCTTTTCTCATCGGCGATTTCATCCAGTTCATCTTCCATACGGGCGGTGAACTTTAAGTCGACGATATCGGGGAAATATTTGCCAACCAGGTCATTGACGACAGAACCGAGCTCGGTCGGCTGGAGGCTGCCGTTGGTCTTGGCAACATACTCCCGCTCCTGAATTACCGACAGGGTGGGGGCATAGGTGCTGGGACGCCCGATACCCCACTGCTCTAACATCTTAATCAGGGTAGCTTCAGTAAAACGGGGTGGGGGCTGGGTAAAATGCTGCTCGGGGAAAAGCCCCAGCAGATTAAGCTCATCGCCTTTTTCCAGCGGGGGGAGGGAGGACAGCTTTTCTTCTTCCGCCTCATCTTTCTGCTCGGTATAGAGGACGGTGAAGCCGGCAAAACGGAGGGTAGAGCTGGAAGTCCGGAAGAGATAATCGTCTTTGCCATCGGGGCAACTGGCTTCAATATCAACCGTAGTGTTATCAAATAGAGCCGCCGCCATCTGGCTGGCGACCATCCGTTTCCAGATGAGTTCGTAAAGCCGGAACTGGTTATTATTCAGGTATTGCTTGATTAGGGACGGTTCCCGTCGAATCCGGGTGGGGCGAATGGCTTCATGTGCCTCCTGTGCCCCTTTGACAATCCTGGTAAAAGAGCGGGCGTGGGGCGGAACAAACTCAGCGCCGTATTTCTGTCCGATAAACTCTCTGGCTTCGACAATGGCGGAACGAGCCACGCGGGTAGAGTCGGTTCGCATATAGGTAATGAGACCGACACTGCCCTCCTTGCCCAGGGACAGACCTTCATAAAGCTGCTGGGCAATCGCCATCGTCTGTGCCGCGCTGAGGCGCAGTCGGCGCCAGGCTTCCTGCTGCAAGCTACTGGTGATGAACGGCGGTGCCGGCTGGCGGGTTAGCTTCTTCGTTTTTGCCTTGCTCACGCTGAAGTCAGCCTGTTCCAGTTCATCCCGAAGCTCGGTTGCCTCTGACTGGCTATGAATCGCCAGCTTGGTGCCATCGAGCCGGCTAACCAGCAGAGCACGGAAGGCGGCTGTCTCGCCCGGTGGTGTTTTCCTGGTTAGTTCAGCTTCAATAGTCCAGTATTCGACCGGAACGAATTTCTCAATCTCGCGTTCGCGGTCGACGATAATCCTCAGCGCCACTGATTGAACTCTACCGGCCGAAAGACCCCCTCTAACGTTGCGCCAGAGCAGGGGGCTGATTTTGTAGCCGACCAGTCTATCCAGAATACGCCGTGTCTGCTGGGCATTAACCAGCTGCATATCTATCGGGCGGGTGTGTTGAAAGGCGTGTTTAATCGCCTCCTCGGTTATTTCATGGAAGACGACACGGCGGTAGGGTGTCGTGTTGGTTTTCATCACCGTGGCCAGATGCCAGGAGATGGCTTCTCCCTCACGGTCAGGGTCGGTAGCCAGGTATATGGTCGCTACCCCCTTGGCGGCCTCTTTAAGCTCACGCACAATCTTGCTCTTAGCCCGGGGCACGACATACTTGGGCATGAAGCCGTTTTCGATATCGACGCCCAGCTGGCTCTTGGGCAGGTCTCTGACATGACCCAGGGAAGCCATGAGGCTATAGTCGCCACCCAGAATCCGGCTCAGTGTCCTGGCTTTGGCTGGTGATTCAACGATGACCAGATTTTTTAGCTTTTTCTTCATGATTATTATTCTACCCTTACCCGGTATTCCGCTCTGGCTTCTCTCGCCAGGGCATAGTTCATCGCCCCCACCTGCTTGACCAAGCCTTTAAGCTCCATCATCGCCAGGGTGCTGCTGACCGTTGCTACTGAGAGACCACTTGAGCGGCAGACCTCATCGATATGAATCGGCTCGGCGCCGAGGTGCTTGAGCAACAGGGACTCGGTGTCAGAGGTCGGTATGATTTCTTTCATTTCTATCTGGTGAGCCACCGCCGTCAGATTCAATTCCTCCAGGATATTGGTATAGTCACGAACCAGTTTAGCTCCTTCCTGAATAAGGTAATTAGTACCCCGGCTGGCGGGCGAGAGGATACTCCCCGGAATGGCAAACACCTCCCTATTTTGTTCCATTGCCAGATGAGCGGTAATCATGGCGCCGCTGGTCTCCCCGGCTTCAACAACGAGAACCCCCAGGCTCAGTCCGCTCATGATGCGATTACGCCGCGGGAAATTATCGGCTCTGGGTTTGGTACCCAAAGGATATTCGCTGAGCAATGCCCCCTGCTCCATAATACGCCGCGCCAGGTTGGCATTTTCCGCCGGGTAAACGCTATCAAGCCCGCAGGCGAAGATAGCGATAGTTCGGCCGCCGGCTTCCAGGGCAGTGTGATGGGCTACCGAATCAATCCCCCTGGCCAGACCGCTGATAATGGTGATTTTGCTCCGCGCCAGGTCGGCGACTATTTCCCCGGTTACCTGCCTCCCGTAAACGGTAGCCCGGCGGGTACCGACTACCGCCAGACCCCACTCATCCTCAGGCAGTAAGGCACCCCTTATGTAAAGTATGGGCGGATAGTCATATATTTCTTTGAGCCGGGGCGGATAAGCGGCGTCATGACAGGTAACTACTTTTACCCCATAGCGGTCCAGCTTTTCCATCTCGGCTTCCAGAGAAACCTTAGGCCGCCAGGAGATAATAGCTCGTATTGAGCCGCTATCCAATCCGGAGTGCTTTAACTCAGCCGAAGTCGCCTTCCAGGCATCCTCCAGATTACCAAAGTAGTTCTCAAGCTGGGTTAATCTGACGCGACCAATGCCCGGTATCAGGCTAAAGCCTACCCAGTACTTGATGTTTTCCTGACTCTCTTTACTCACTTCCAAAGTAATGCCATTCTAGCATAGAGGCAAACCAGTGGCAATTAGTGTGTTACTTACTTTGCCAACCTGGTCCCTTTCTTTTTCAAATAGACTTGCTAGACGCTTAGGCAACTGGCTCTCTTTTTTTATTTAGGCATTGCCAAAACTAATCTGGTGTGTTAAAATGTAAGTTAACGATTACTTACATACCACTTGCACTTATGAAGTAGTAACGACTAGTAAACCAAACTGAATATAACTGAACATGCCTGACCATAATTCGGAAAATGAAAGAGGGATAACTTATGTCTAGAAACGATAAGGTAGTTATTTCTTGTCAAAATGTATGGAAGATATTCGGAGATAGACCGAAGGTCGTGTGGGACTTGCTTAAGGAAGGTGCGACCAGGCAAGAAATTATTGAGCAGACAGGTCAGGTTACTGCGGTAAAGGATGTCTCTTTTGACGTTCGGGAAAACGAGATATTTGTCATCATGGGATTGTCGGGAAGCGGTAAATCGACTCTTCTTCGTTGTATCAACCGGTTGATTGAACCTGATACAGGTAAGATATTTATTCAGGGCGAAGACATCACACGAATGAACCGCGCCGCGCTAAGGAAACTTCGACGTCATCAGTTAAGTATGGTTTTTCAACACTTTGGGTTGCTGCCGCATCGGTCAGTGCTGGATAATGTGGCTTTTGGTCTGGAGATTAGAGGTGATAGCAAAAAACAGAGACAGGCAAAGTCTATGGAAGCTTTGGAGTTGGTGGGACTGCATGGTTGGGAGAATAGTCGTTTACACGAACTGAGCGGTGGAATGCAGCAGCGGGTGGGACTGGCTCGCGCGCTAGTAGTAGATTCGGAGATTCTCCTTATGGACGAGCCTTTTAGCGCCCTTGACCCTCTTATCCGCCGTCAGTTACAGGACGAATTCATCAAACTACGCTCCGCGGTAAAGAAAACAGTGGTCTTTGTTACTCACGACCTGTTCGAGGCGCTAAAACTAGGTGACCGGATTGCCATTATGAAGGACGGGGAAATTATCCAGCTTGGTAGCCCGCAGGAAATAGTGAGCCAGCCGTTTGATGACTACGTAAGCGAGTTCGTAAGAGATGTTCCCAAAGCAAAGATATTTTCAGCAGAGACCATTATGGAAGAACCTGAGGTAGTCATCTGGGGTGGATTCGATAGTGAATTGGCAATAAAAGAAATGACCGCCAAAAAGGCTCTGGTTGCTTTCATTACTGATAGCCGCGGCGAACTTAAAGGAGTCGTGACTATAAAGCAGGCTCTGGAAGCAGTAAAAAGGGGCCCCGGCAAGTTAGAGGAAATAGCCCAGGAGGAATTCCCTTCGACCTCTCCCGATAGTCCTTTAGAAGACAGCCTGCACTTCATTGCCGAAGGTGATATTCCAGTGGCTGTCCTGGATGGGAGAAGACATTTGCTTGGAGTAATAACCAGAAAGGCTCTAATCAGCGCGATGAAACCGGAGAAGCCGAATAGTAATGTTAAAGTGCCCCCTGAAGATAACGCCTCACTTATCCATAACGAGAAATCCTAAAGGAGGACAGCAAATATGAGTAGAACTGCTCAAAGAAAATTCATGCGATATGTTATTTTTATCCTTATAATGACTGCCCTGGCTGTGGCGGCGGTTTTTCTCAGACAGTTCGATTTGAATACTCCTAAGCTACCACTCGGCCGTGGCGTGGATGCAGCCGTGGATTGGGCTATCATCTATCTCTCACCGGTTCTGGAGACCATAAAGCTGAGCATAAGCAGGATATTCGTGGCTGTGGAGACTGCTTTTCTGTGGCTTCCCTGGCCGGTATGGATACTGCTGGTCGGGACCCTGGGCTGGAGCCTGGCTTCCCTGCGAACCGGGTTGTTGGTAGCCGGCGCCCTATCGGTCGTCCAGGCGGTAGGACTGTGGAACGAGGCAATAAGTACCCTGTCCCTGATAGGAGTAGCTGTAATCCTTGCTCTAATCATCGCCATCCCGATTGGTATCATTGTCGCGAGAAGTAACCTCTTTGAGAGCATCATCCGACCAATTCTGGATGGTATGCAGACAATCCCTTCACTAGTTTATCTCATCCCAGTGGTAATGCTCCTCGGGGTCGGTAAAGTACCAGCTATTGCCGCCACCATGATTTTTGGCATACCACCGGCTATTCGTCTTGCCAATCTGGGACTGCGCCAAGTGCCTCCAGATGTTAAGGAGGCTGCCCGAGCCTTTGGTGCCTCAGGATGGCAACTGCTGGCAAAAGTGGAATTACCTCTGGCACGCCGTACCATTATGGCTGGGGTTAATCAGTCAACTATGATGTCTGTCTCCATGGTGGTCATTGCGGCTTTTATCGGCGCCGGCGGACTGGGCTACAGTGTGCTCTTTGCTCTGAACCGGGTCCAGGTAGGCAACGGATTTGAGGCCGGACTGGCGATATTAGCTATCGCCATAGCCCTCGACCGCCTAACCCAGGCACTAGCTAGCAACAGAGAAGATGAAAAGGGGAGTCGGACCAGATAGGTCTCAGACAAAAACTATTATGTAAGGAGGAACAAAAGATGAGTCATACACCGTTACTGAAATTTTGGGCTTTGCTAATACTCTCTTCCGCCCTGGTCTTCGGGTTGTTGCTGGGGACAGGTTGTGCTGCGCCAGCGGCGACGGAGAAACCCACCATCAGGCTGGTGGAGTTTGACTGGACATCCCAGGTATTTCTCACTGAGCTCCTTGACCAGATTATCAGCGAGCAGCTTGGCTACCCTACCGAGCGAACCCGTCTATCGCAACCGGTCACCTGGGCGGCGATGGATAATGGGGATGTGGACATAACGCCGGAAATCTGGTTTCCGGGTCGGCAGGCTGAAATACAACCTTTCCTGGACAAGGGTAATATCGAGCTGGCAGGAGAAGTCTTTACCGGTGCTGGCACCGGCTGGGTCGTACCGAGATATGTCGTTGAGGGCGACCCGGCTAGAGGCATCGAGCCGATGGCACCCGACCTTAAGACTATCGTCGACCTGAAGAATTACTGGAAGCTCTTTGAGAATCACGAGAAACCGGGACTCGGTGAGGTGGTTGGCGGTGAAATCGGCTGGGTTGACATAGACCCATTTATAATTCTGGGCTATGACCTCCCCCTGTGGTATAGCCATCAGAGCGAGGCTGTTATGCTGGCTCGGTTGATTGCCGCTGACAAAAAGAGAGAACCCATCTTGATGATGATATGGTGGCCCCACTGGATTTTCAGCCAGGTGGACTTGATAAAAATCGAAGGTGTTGACCCCTACCATCCAGAACTTTTCGACTTTGATAAGGAGCCTTATCCGGTCAAGTCCGGGTTTCAAGTCAGCAAAGTCTATAAGGTGGTCCGTGTTGGACTCAAAGAGACGGCTCCAGATGTCTATCGCTTGGTGCACAATATGTCAGTTACTGAGGAGGAAATCAGCGAGCTGATGCTACGGGTGGATGTAAATAAGGAGGCAATGCCAGATGTAGCTCGGGACTGGATAGGCAAGAACCAGAATCGTATTGACCAGTGGCTGGGCAAGTAAGAACCTACAAACTGTTCGCTAGTTAAAGCTAAATAACCTTAGCCAGTTTTTGAGGTATGGACTTTCACCAGGGGTGGAAAGCTTGCCAGAATAGTCCGGAGCACCATGATATTATCCGTAAGATAGAGCCTCTGCTGATGGTGCCAGCAAGGGAATTTACTCTCTAGAAGAGCAAACAGTATCTGCGGTAGGAGGAATAGGATGCCCAAAAAGTCGCGAAAAGGCAGAATGAAATATAAGGTACGGCCTAGTCCAAAAGTCTCCGTCGTAAAAGAAGCCAGTCAGGCGCAAGCATTGCCTCTTCAATCTAAGAAAGCAACTGTGCCTAAGTCGCCGGTAACAATAGGCGGACAAGTAGACCGTCTTCGCTATGTGCCTCAGGAACTGAAACGTATCCTTATCATCGCTGGAATTTTGCTAGCACTGCTTATTATCCTTTCCCTTCTCCTGCGCTAAGTCGAGCTTTAGGGATGTTATGGGCGGGTTTGGACCCAGAATTGGGAGGTGACAAGATTACGATGCTTGAACAATTATTTGGAGAATCGCCTTTGAGACAAATATTACTCTACTCGCTTTTCTTTGGCGTTTTTGTCGGCCTCGCTCGGCTTTTCCACTTCTTTCTACGAAAGGTTGCCAAGAGACTAGCCCACAAAGCGAGAACGCATCTGGATGATGCCCTAGTATCAACGATTGAAAAACCGGTCATGGCGGTTATTATCCTGGTTGGTGTGTACCTTGCAATACTGTCTTTTCCTATGGAAGCTGTTATACGTCGGTATGCCTCTCAATGGCTGGGTATCGTGTTAGGTCTATTGGGTATCTACATAGCGTTGATTTTATTTGAGGTGGTGATAAGGTGGTACACGCAGGAAGTAATGAGCAAAAGAAAAGAGGTCGGCCTGACCGCTCGTTTTCTTACTTTGTTCAG
Organism: Chloroflexota bacterium; assembly: GCA_016199495.1. Taxonomy (GTDB): domain Bacteria; phylum Chloroflexota; class Dehalococcoidia; order Dehalococcoidales; family UBA2162; genus JACQGQ01. The sequence continues at coordinate 10,292 of JACQGQ010000033.1, read as the reverse complement.
AGTAACCATGCTGATGGCTGCGGTGCTGCTGGCAGTGCTGGTAGTGCTGGGGGGCTTGGGTATTAGCTCGGCTCCGGTTACCAGTTGGCTGAGAGAGCACGGATGGCGTATCGCCTTCATAGCTGTTCTTTCTGTGATAGCGATTATTGTGGTGGGTGAACTCACTCCTAGATGGATAGTCAGGACTCTATCTCGCCGTGCCGGTGAGACAGAAGAAGAGTCCATCAAACGGGGCGACACCTTATCTGGAGTGCTCGTTGGTACGGCACAGATAGTTGTACTTGTTATGGCAATTTTCATGGTGCTCTCTGAACTGGAGATAAATATTGCGCCTATCTTGGCTGGAGTAGGCGTAGCGGGTATTGCCATTGGCTTCGGCGCTCAGAGCTTGGTAAAGGATGTAGTTAACGGGCTGTTCATAGTCTTTGAGAATCAGTACCGGGTGGGTGACTGGGTAAGAATCGCTGATGTCGACGGGCTGGTTGAAGACGTAAACCTGAGAAGAACGGTGCTCCGGGACTTTAATGGTGCCGTCCACACTGTGCCAAATGGGGAGATTCGAGTCGCCACCGACTATACCAAGGACTGGTCACGGGTAAACATGAACGTGAGTGTAGCTTATGGTGAAGACCTTGACCATGTCATCTTGGTCATAAACCGGGTCGGCAAAGAACTTTCTGAAGACCCTGAGTGGGCACCCTCGATTCTGACACCGCCACAGGCTCTAGGGGTAGACAAGCTGGGCGACTCAGGTATCGAGATCAAAATACTTGGGGAGACTAAACCTATGCGTCCGTGGGCTATCATGCGAGAGCTTCGCCTGAGGCTGAAGAAAGCCTTTGATAAAGAAGGCATAGAGATTCCCTGGCCTCACACTAAGGTCTATTTTGGCAACTCGCCTTCCGCTAAGGATGACTAAGGTTCTGTTAGAGGGAAGCACTAAAAGGTAAGGCATTCCTCTAGGTGCCTGGCTAAGGTCTCGCAAGCAGTGGGGGACTCCTTTATGGCGATGACAACCAGATTTGGGTGCAGCTGACAGACCAACTATCAATAGACTGACAGGTGAGAAAAATTTTATATTGTTTAAGGCTACTTTGTGATAATATGTTTGTAACACCGATGTAGCTTGAAAGGAAGAGTCTTAGGATGGCTCAAAAACACAAGAATAGTGTGGTAAGAAGGAGGCAGATAATAAACGCTGCCAGAAAACTGATAATTAAGCGTGGCAGCGAACATATAACAGTCAGGGAGATTGCTAAGGCGGTGGGTATCACTGAGGGTGATATCTACCGTCACTTTAAGAGTAAAAAGGATATACTCTATCTGCTCGTGGAGGATATTGAAGATACCTGGGTAGGAGAAATCACCAGAGCTAATGACAAAGATGATTCATTACTTGAGGTTATTGATAACGTATTGAGAGAGCATATCTCGGCAATTGAACGGAGACGGGGCGCATCTTTTCAGGTTATCGCTGAAATCATTTCTCTGGGTGACGTGAGGCTGAATAAGAAAGTATCCGAGGTCATGAACAAGTACATAGGCTGTCTTGCCGACCTCTTGTCTCGTGGGGTCAAGTCTGGAGAAATAAGGGAAGATGTTAACCTAGAAGCGGCGGCAACGGTTTTGTTCGGTATAATACAGGGACTGGTCAATATTTGGGCTCTCAACAATTATGGCTTCGACCCCCAAGAAAAGTATGAGTCTCTCTGGCATATCTTTCGTGAAGCTATCGCCAAGCGTCAAAACTGATACTGACCAGATTCACAAACAAAAGGCCGTTGCGGACATCGCACACTGGTGGAGAGTCAAAGAGAGGCAAAGCCGCTGTAATTATAGGGTGTCTAAGAGGGGGTAAATGCCCTTCTTTTGCTTCTGAATCGAGCGAAGGAGACAAAAGTTACAGACCTGCGTTAAGAGAAGTGCTTTAATATAGTAAAGAGAGGAAAAAAGGAGGTGAGAACCAGTAATACATAACAGTAAATCGAAGGTTCCCGAGTCCCCTAATGATTGTAGCCTGAGGATTTTGGATAACAGGCACTCCGACGCTGGTAGCCGGGAAAAGGGGAAAGTGGAACGAAGTTAGGGCAGGGCTTCAAATAGAAGGTCTGCCCTTTTCATTTCCTCGTAAGCGCCAGGCCCCTCTAAGACTGGCTGAGGTTGAAGCGGTGCCCAAAGTATGATAGTTTTATTTCTACGGGAATGGGTCGGTCTTCAGTGGTAAGCCGGTCAATACTGAACAGGCGGTTAACTACCATTGGTGGGGTGATTTTTAGCTGTGAAAGTTGAACAGAATGTTAGACGGATATTGAGTGAGCTACCAGCAGGGGTTCAATTGTTAGCCGCCGCCAAAACAAGACAGCCGCAAGAAATCCTGGCAGCCGTCACGGCTGGTGTCGAAATTATCGGGGAAAACTATGTCCAGGAAGCCGAAAGAGCCTATGAGGTCGTCGGTAATAGAGTAAAATGGCATTTCATCGGACACCTCCAGAAAAACAAGGTGAAAAAAGCGGTCAGGCTCTTTGATATGATAGAGACCGTTGATTCCCTTGAAATAGCCAGGGAAATTGATAAAAGGTGTGCCCAAATCGGTAAAATAATGCCGGTATTGATTGAGGTCAACAGTGCCCGGGAAAAACAAAAATCGGGCGTATTCCCGGAGGAGGTGGCACCGTTAGTCAGAGAGATGGCTGCTTTGCCCAATCTGAGAGTAGAGGGCCTGATGACCATGGGGCCCGATTCCGCTAACCCCGAAGATTTAAGACTCGTTTTTGCCGAAACAAGAAAAACATTTGACAGGATTAGCCAGCTTAATTTACCTGGTGTCGAGATGCGCTATCTCTCCATGGGAATGACAGATTCTTACAAGATTGCCCTGGAGGAAGGGTCTAATATCGTCAGATTAGGCAGTAAAATATTCGGAGAGAGGGACTACGAGGAGGACTGACCCAGCCAATAATGTTTCTCCGCTCGATACCAGCGTAAGCCCGTGTCTGACAAAGAACAAATCTGGAAAGGAGAAAAATAGAAATTGCCGGCTATCGTTGCGATTATCGGTAATTCAAATTCGGGGAAGACAACCCTTATCGAAAAACTGATTCCCGAGTTAAAAGGACGGGGCTATCGGGTGGCCACTATCAAGCACACTCCCCACGGAATGACGCTTGGTGACCAAGGCAAGGACAGCTGGCGCCACCTTCAGGCCGGCAGCGCCGCTGCCATCATCGCTTCTCCGACTCAGATAGTGCTCATCAAGCCGGTTGCTCCCGATGTTAGTCTCGACGAGATAGCCCGTCTCTTCGGTGCAAACTATGATATTATCCTCGCCGAGGGTTTTAAGCAGGCTAGCGCCCCCAAGATAGAGGTTCACCGCAAGGAGAGCGGCCCGCTCCTCAACGACATCAAGCGGCTGATTGCTATCGTCACCGATGAACCCCTGGAAACCAGGACCAGGCAGTTCTCGCTAGATGATGTTAAGGGGCTGGCTGACCTTCTGGAAGGAGGAGTGATTAAAGCCGCCGGGAGTTGAATTTCTCTTTTTGGCAAATAATACCCCGCTACCCTTGAGCACCTTCCCCCAGGAGACCACCACCAATAGCCTGACGGCGATGGCTTTTTCCGGAGAGGGGCGGGAGAGGTCGGCAGCCCTGAGGTTTGCCGGAGGCAGAAAGACCAGATGGAGGTTGAATGGAAGACAAAATTGCCGGGGCGGCTAAATTAGAGAGGCTGGCTCCTTCGGCTGCCCCAGAGAAGCCGGGCAATATAATTGTGGCTACCGGCCGGGGAGGCACCGGAAAGTCGACCTTCGTTGCCCTGGCCAGCCGCTATTTGACGCCCCCGCTGTTATTGCTTGATATTGACCCTGACCAGAGTCTCGCCGATATGCTGGGGGTAGATTTAGAAACGACCAGGATAAAAACGGATATCGGCCGAGAGGTAAAGATAAAGACTGTTTCCGACCTGACCCGCGATATTGTCGACGAAGATGCTTTTATGGAGCTGGGAGGGGGCATCCCGGCTGTCAAAATACCGCTTTTGCTTGAGTGGTATACCCGATATAGCTCGGAGAAGTTTACCTTGATTTCCCTAGGACCACGCTGGACAGCGGGCGATTACCGGGCGGCCAACTACCTGTTTGAATTCGTCATCCCTTCAATCGGTGGGGATTATGCCAATATTATTGTCGATTCGCCGGCGGGGCTGGAGCATTTGAATCGGAAAGTAATACCAGATATGGATGACCTGTTTTTGGTATTAGACCCTTCGATGAAATCGATGAAGCACGTAGCCAGAGTCAGGAAAATTACCGGAGAGGTCGGCATTAGCTACAAGCACTTTTACCTGGTGGGGAACTATGAGTTTGATGATGAGGCGGAGGCGTCTCTGAAACGTAGCGGTGAAACCTACCTGGGTAAAATGGACTATGATGCCAGGGTGAAGGACTACAACCTTAAGGGAGTATCCCTGTTAAACCTGCCGGATAGTTCACCAGCCTGTTTATCGGTCCGGAGAATTCTGGCCGAAGCCGGTTATAAAATCAGCCTTACGTCCACCGCTTAACCAAAGGGGCTTTTGTGATATTTGACAACCTGGTACTCAGTGACAGTTGTCTCTGAGGAAAGAGACTGTTATTGCTGCGCCGGCTGTTCCGGCGGGTATCGGTTTGTGGGGGTGCAGACCTGGTGTAATCAAAGTTGCCCAGCCGGCGCCGCTCAATCTTCTTTTTGAGAATACGTTCAATGGAATTGACCATATCCGTATCGGTGTCGGTTACAAAGGTAAGGGCATCGCCATTTTTGTTGACCCGTCCCGTACGTCCGATGCGATGAATATAATCGTCGGTATTGGCTGGCATATCGTAGTTGATGACGTGTGAAATATGCAGGACATCAATGCCGCGGGCGAGAATATCAGTGGCTACCAGTATTTTTATCGTTCCTTTGCGGAAAGCATCGAGTGCTGCCTGGCGTCTTGTCTGGGTTAAGTCTCCCTGTAAAGAGGCGACTCTGAATCCCGCCGACTTTAAACTTCTGGCAACGCGCTCAGTGCGGTGCTTTGTCCGGGTAAATATTAGCACTGATTTTGATTCCAGCCCATGCAATAATTCCATCAGTAGTTCAGTCTTGAGGTGCTGTTTAACCGGGTAGAGCGAGTGTGATACGGTAACTGCTGGTGCCGTTTTGCCTATTTGTACCGTCACCGGATTGTTTAAAACGTCCTTCACCAGCTTACGGATGTCTTCAGGCATCGTTGCCGAGAACAGCAGTGTTTGCCGTGACTTCAGCAGGCATTGTAGTATTTTTCTTATGTCTGGCAGGAAGCCCATATCAAACATTCTGTCGGCCTCGTCGATGACCAGAATTTCCACGTTGGAAAGGTCAATGGAACCTCTCCACAGGTGGTCGAGTAACCGCCCGGGACAGGCAACAACTATTTCAACGCTTTTGTTTAAGTCCCGGACCTGTGCTTCGACATTGGTGCCGCCATAGACGGCGATACTTTTAAGGCCGGTATATTTCCCCAGTGTATTGATGGCGGCATTGATTTGCTCGGCCAGTTCACGCGTTGGGGTGATGATGACGGCGCCAATTTGCCTTCTTGGTGACTTTAGCAGGTGCTCTAAAATCGGTAAGACGAAAGCCGCCGTCTTGCCGGTGCCTGTCTGGGCAAGCCCGATGACATCTTTGCCCCGTAATATCAGGGGAATTGCTTCTGCTTGTATCGGTGTCAGTTCAGTGTATCCAAGCTCATGCACACCTCGCATGATAGCCGGATGTAGATTGAGATTTTCGAAATTCATTAATACTCCTGAATAAACTTATGGTAAATTGTCCGCGTAGATGTTCCTGCCGCCTGGGTTTTCTTGACAGGTAGGGTTAGTCGCAGTTTTTCACGGCTGCCTGCCCCGTAGTCCTTCGTGGTCATAAACATATTGTCTATGTCTTTAAAAGCGATAGATGAGAAGTGGCTCTAATATCTTCTTTGCCTGTTGCCCCTGGATTCTCCGCCTCTCCGGTCACCGTATGACCCGCCGCTGCCTCTATTATCAGAGCGGGTATCAGAGCGGGGGCGAGCTGTATTGACAGTAAGCGTTCGGTCCTTTAGCGTTTTTCCGTTAAGGCCCGTAATTGCTGCCTGCCCTTCGGATACTGACGGCATCTCGACAAAAGCAAATCCTTTAGACCGCCCGCTATACTGGTCGGTTATGAGGCTCACCGAGCTCACCCCGCCAAATGCCTCGAATTCTTGCCGCAGGTCCTGTTCAGTTACCTCGTAGGATAAGTTACCCACATAGATTTTCATACTAAAACTCCTTATTGAATCGTCCGCTTCTTGGGCACAGACATGAACTGTTCACACTTTCAAGTGGAGGCATACACGGGCAGGCTGGAGTAAGCCCGTGTATGCCCTGGAGATAGGTCTGAGGTTAACGGCTCGGTTTTACTTTACGGTAACAATCGCTACAGTAAACCGGCCTATCACCGCGAGGTTGGAAGGGTACTTGCGTGTCCTTACCACACTCGGCGCATACCGCCGGGAACATCTGGCGGCTGGAACCGTAGTTGCTACTTCCGGAGCGCTCTGACTTCCTTGCTTGGCGGCATTCGGGACAGCGCTTGGGTTCATTGGTATAACCCTTGGACTGGTAAAAATCCTGTTCTTCAGCGCTGAAAGTGAAGGTAGCTCCGCAATCGGAGCACTGGAGAGACTTATCCTGAAAACTCATTTGGGCAACCTCCTCTCTTTTAGATTTTAGTTAGAGTTCGGTCACCCAATACTTGATTGAAGTGGTAAGATTAAAAAGTTTGTAATAACCTAAACCTGAACTAATTAAATCAAGTATATCCTAAAGAATACTTCTTGTCAAGTAGTAGTAGCTGTACACGCTTCGCGGTAGCTGCAAATGCCACAGTGTCCCCCAAGGCCCAGTTTACTTTTAATGAACTTCTAGTGAAACAAACAAATACAAAGTGTGACCAAAGCGTGCCGGCTAAATGCCACCATTACCCCTGCCGGAAATTTGGATTTTGATACCAATCATGTTTGCCGCCATGATGAGTCAAAACACATCCCCTGTGGTAGTAAACAAATTTAAGGGTCTCCATTTTTCAACCGCCGCCTGATAGAATCGAGCCATTGGAAATTATAGCAAAATTTTCCGAATTAAGGATAAAGCCGGTTAACGCTCAACCTGTTTAATTTGATAGCGTCGCTTACCCGCTGGAGCGGCTACCTGCACTATTTCCCCCGGCTCCTTACCAATAACGGCTCGACCTATCGGTGAAACGCTGGAAATCTTGCCTTTGGCCGGGTCTACCTCATTGGGGCTAACCAGCCGATAACGCAGTTCTTCGCCCGAATCAAGGTCACTGAGAATGACACTATCACCAATAGTTACCTTGAGAGCAATCTCCCTTTTCTCATCAATAATAGCGGCTGACTTCAAAGTTTCTTCTAGCTCGATAATCCGCCCTTCTAAGTGCCCGCGCTGTTCCCTGGCTGCCTGTAGCGGCACATTCTCGCGAAAGTCCTTATCAGCCGCCGCTCTTTGTATTTCGTCAATAAGCACCAGGCGCTTACTCCGAAGAGACACCAGTTCAACTTCCAGGTCAGTATACCCCTGCTGGGTTAGCCAGACGGTCTCCGGCGAACCCTGCCTGGCTAAAGACTGCGGTCTGGTCTTACCCTTCCTGGCCCTGAGATGAGTGGACAGATTAGTCTTACTCCACCCCTTCTTCTTAGCCTGGACCAGGAAACGGCGTGCCAGCTCAAGCTTTCTCATGTAATCAGTATCCGATAGTGATAAGCGCTCGGCATAATTAGCTACCTCAGCCGCCGTAAGCCCAGCAAAGGGTCGTTCCCATCCGAACCAGCGAACAAACTTGTATATCTCCGGTTGGTGTGAGCCTCTTTCTCCGGGTGGTAAGTCAGCCAGAAAGTGGTTGGCGGCCTCACCCAGACTCAGTTCCGACTCAATACTACTCATACCTCTGGATACCTCCTATATTATTAAGCCCTCTTTTTCCTGAGGAGGAAAAGGCGGCTTCTTTGCCCTAAAAATCCTGGATAATGCCTGATGTCCTATTAATCTCAAAATCACCTGGCCATGCCAATCAAAAGATAAATCATCGGCTTTAAGCAAGGCCTCATCAATGCCATCGGACTTTATTATGCCAAATATGCTGTCAATCTGGCGGTCACTGAGCAGTTCGTAGAATCTGCGCCCCCAGTAGCCTACTTTTAGCTCTCGTCCCAGCTTCCTTTTCCACTCTCTCTCATAATTGGCCAGATTCTTAGCCGAGAGGGTGTCACGTTTCAGCGCCTGGTGTAAACTATCAGCCGCCATGTCAGCGCAGAGCAACCCATAGTAGATACCACCACCGCTGGTTGGCTTTACCTGTCCGGCGGCACTGCCCACGACCATTAGTCGATCACCATAGGTTCTGGCTAATGGCTTTAACGGAATCCCGCCATAGCTCAGCCCGGCTTCAGTCGAGACTATTTTCCCCTGAGCCAGCAGGGATGACATTAACCTCCGGAGATAAACCCCCGGGCTACGGCGGGACAGCAACCCGACCAACGCCCGTTGTGGCGAGGTCGGCACCAGCCAGGCAAAAAAAGCCGGCGCCAGTTCCTGTCCTAAATAGACCTCCACTTCATCCACAGCCATTGTTTCTACCTCAGCCTGGGCTCCGCTAACAAAATCGCCAACTCTACCTAAACCCAATCCCTCAACCAGTTTTGAACCAAAGCCAGTGGCAATAACTCCGGCCCTTGCCTCAAGAGATTTTAGCTCTCCTCCGTAACTGGCTAGCTCGATTCTAATATTATCATTGCCAACCTTCATCCCCCTGACCGGGCTATTCAATATGTAGTCTACTCCTTGAGCCTGAGCCCGTCTGGCTAAAGCCACATTAAAAGCGGCCCGGTCGACAATATAAGCCTGAGGCTGCGCCCGCCGCAGGCTGAGCAGTTTTCCTGAAGGTGAAAAAACCCGGGCACTGTTTACTTCCCTTAAAATAACATCGCCATCAATGTCAAAAGAGGTAACGCACTCCCGACTGATAATGCCGGTGCAGCAAACCGGTTCTCCCAGGCTTTCCTTCTGTTCCACCACCACTACCTCATATCCCCTAGCGGCTAACTGATAAGCTACCCGGCTACCGGCTGGCCCAGCACCGATAACGGCGACATCATACAACTTCGGCCTCCCTGGTCTGTAACACAAGCGACCTACATCTTACTATTAACCTATCCCAAATTAAGGCAACGCAATACATAATCCTAGGCCGCGCTTCCTCCCCTTTGCTTGACAAACTTGTTGAGATAATAGGCGATTACGGGTAAAATAGTAACCGTAATGATAACCATCACCGCATTAAATCCGGTAATTCTGACCCCAAGCAGCCTGTTCACTAAAAAAAGGCTGAGTGTTACCACCACTATCGACAGCCCGAAGGAAATAACCACCCTTTCAACAACCTTTATCTGCTGGAAAAAGACCAGGGTCCAGGTGAATCCAGGCAGAAAGAAGACCAGAATGAATCCCAGTATTACCCTGATGACGGATAAGCGCTCCAGGATGGGGAAAGCAAACCCAAAAAGCTCAGCGACCGGGGATAGCCAATCCATGCTCTGTCTTCCTCATTTATCAATATCTAGCCGGGACGGTAGATAACCTTGTTCAATGTTCGTAGCCTCCTCAAATTCGACTACCTGATGCTACTGCCCGTCCTGGGGCTGGCTTTTTATATCGCTTTCATTCCCCACTTGAACTACCCCTACGCCATACATGTTGACGAATGGGTTCACATAACCCGCTCCAATATGCTCATGGAGGCCGGGAGCGTTAACTTTCCTGGCGTATTCTCGCTGGAGGTCGGCTTCCACCTGTTCTGGGGTGTCTTCCAGACTATCAGCGGCCTTTCCTGGATGGACATCTACAGGTACTTCCCCGGCGTCATTTTCATAATCACCGTCCTGTCAGTCTATATCCTGGCTCAGAGGGAGGGGTTTGGCTGGGAGGCAGCCTTCTTTACCGCCTTGATACCAAGCACCGTGGGCATAATGGGTCCCGCCTTCCTCGTCCCGGTGGCTATGGGACTGCTCTTCACCCCTCTATATCTCTTTCTCACCTTTAATTTTAGAACCCTCTGGTCTTATCTACTAATCTTTATCTTCACCGCTTTTCTGCTTTCTATCCATGCTCCTTCGGCAATTAGCCCGATTATCGTGCTCGTCCCCTATATCCTACTCAATCTGAAGGGTAACTTCAAGCACAGCCTGGGGAT
>JACQGQ010000032.1 GCA_016199495.1 Chloroflexota bacterium | reverse complement strand
TTCCCCTTCCCCTTAAAAAGGGGAAGGGGATAAAGGGGATAGGGTTATTAGATAATTTGAAGAAGGCAAATATGACTATTCATAAGGTGGCAATCACAAAAATACCTCGGGGGCTGATTGGGGGAATCGAACATAAAAAGAATGAATCGTCTGGTAACCATTGTCGGTCCGACCGCTGTTGGCAAGAGTCGCCTGGCTCTTCGCCTGGCTCAAGACTTTCATGGAGAGATAGTCGGCGCTGACAGCCGGCAGGTATACCGCCATCTGGATATCGGCACCGCCAAGCCTGACCGGCAGGAGCTATCTTTGGTTCCCCATCATCTGGTTGACATAATCAATCCCGATGAAGATTTTAGTCTGGCTCAGTATCAGCCGCTTGCCTGCCGGGCTATTGCCGGCATTCAACAACGCCATCATTTAGCCCTGCTGGTCGGTGGCAGTGGCTTGTATGTCCGGGCGGTAGTGGAAGGCTGGGGAATACCGCCAGTCCCCCCCGACCCGGAATTCAGGCATAGCCTGGAGGAAAAGGCCGCCGGGGGTGGAGTGGATGAGCTTTATCAGGAGGTGGTGAAGATGGACCCGGTGGCGGCCAGCCGGATTGACCGGCGCAATGTCCGCCGCCTGATAAGAGCGCTTGAGGTGAGCCGGTATGCCGAGGCTCCTTTTTCTCAGCTTCAGCAGAAGAAGGCGCCGCCTTTTGATGCCCTCATCATAGGTTTGACCGCCGACCGGGCTGAGCTGTATCGTCGCATTGACTTAAGGGTTGATGCGATGATAGCGCGGGGTCTGGTTGAGGAAGTGAGTAAGCTGGTGACTATGGGCTATGGCTTTCATCTGCCGGCTATGTCCGGCATCGGCTATAAACAGATTGGCCGGTTCCTCAGGGGGGAGCTAACCCTGGCCGCGGCCATCCAGCAAATCAAGTTTGCCAGCCACCGCTTTGTCCGCCAGCAATACAACTGGTTCCGCTTGAGCGATAGCCGGATACAGTGGTTTGATATAAAGAACGAAGTAGAACCGGAAATCACCGACCGGGTGGCTAGGTTCATAGCCAAATAGTTATTCCAAAATCACATTATCAATCAGCCGTGTCTTACCTATTTTCACCGCCAGCGAAACCAGCGCCGGCGGTTTGACCTTGTCCAGTTCCTCTAGTGTCTCGTTGTCGGCGATGCTGACATAATCAATGGTTGCCAGCGGTTGTTTTTGAATAAGGGCAGTCATCGTCTGACGCAGCTTTGCGGCGTCCTTTTCACCCTGTGACCATTGCCGCTGAGCCAGCTTTAGTGATTCATAAAGGACTACGGCCGCCCGGCGCTCTTCGGGATTGAGATAGGTGTTACGGCTGCTCATCGCCAGGCCATCAGGCTCACGCACCGTCGGGCAGGTAACTACTTCCAGGTTCATATTCAGGTCAGTCACCATCTTTCGGATGACTACTACCTGCTGGGCGTCCTTCTGCCCGAAGTAGGCTTTAGCTGGTTGCACGATATTAAATAGCTTGGCGACCACGGTAGTTACGCCCCGGAAATGAGCGGGGCGGGCCGCCCCCTCCAATCGTTGGCTGATTTTGCCGACCTCTACCCAGCTATCAAACTGTGGGGGGTAGACCTCAGCTACTGAAGGCATAAAGACGATGTCGGTTTTTCCCTTTTCCAGCATAGTCAGGTCGCGCCGGGTAGCGCGGGGGTAGCTGGCAAAATCTTCCTGGGGACCGAATTGCGTTGGGTTAACAAATAGGCTGACGACCACCGAGGGGTTTTCCGCTCTGGCTCGTTTCACCAGAGCCAAGTGACCATCGTGGAGATAACCCATAGTGGGCACAAAGCCAACCGGCTCGGTAAGCTCAAGCCTTAGCCTTCTCATCTCGGCTATGGTTTCAACAACTTTCATAGACTTTCTACCCCACCCCCTTACCTGACTGTCTAATAATGATTTTTCTGTGCAGGATAATTGTAGCAAGAGGGCACGTTGGCTGTAAAGCATCGGCGATAATATCAGGGCACTTTATACTCCGTGGTCAACCGCACAGTACCAGTACAGTCACGAACTTGACAAACTAACGGTAATCCTGTTATAATGAGCCACTAAATCAGGAACCATCATTGAGGTGGTGAGTTCTGAGTAGCGAACCTTAATAACCTGAGTCGCTTGGATCGGACACGACCGAGACGGCAAAAATAGCACTGTAATATCAATGCCTTCTGCGGCTATGTCCGAGAAGGTTTTTTGTTTTGATTCAGTCCAGTGAGGAAGCAAAAAAGTGATTAAACTAGGTTTCATCGGCGCCGGGACTGTGGGCACCGCCCTGGCTAGCAGATTGAGCCGAAGAGGCTACCGGGTAATGGCTGTCTCCAGCCGGAGCCGTACCTCGGCGGAAAAGCTGGCGCAGGCAATCAGCGGCTGCCGTGCCGTCGACGGTAACCAGGCGGTAGCTGACGCCGCTGAGCTTATCTTCATCACTACTCCCGATGATACTATCGCCCCTGTAGTATCCTCAATAAAGTGGCACCGCGGACAAAGTGTCGTTCACTGTAGCGGGGCTGATTCGACTGATATTCTGGAACCAGCCAGGAAACTAGGCGCCCGGGTGGGTGCTTTTCATCCCTTGCAGACCTTCGCCAGTGCCGAGCAAGCCATCGACAATATAGCGGGCTCGACCTTCGCCATTGAAGCTGAGGAGCCCCTGCTCGGTACCCTTAAGGAGATGGCACGCGCTCTTGAGGGTCACTGGATAGGGCTGAAGGCAAGTGACAAGGTTCTCTATCATGCCGCGGCCGTTATCGCCTGCAACTACATAGTAACACTCATCAAATTAGCCACTGACCTGTGGCAGACCTTTAATGTGCCGAGAAGTCAAGCCACCAAGGCACTAATGCCCTTGCTGCGCGGGACACTCAATAATATCGACAATGTTGGTATACCCCAGTGTCTCACCGGGCCGATTGCTCGGGGTGATAGCGGGACGATTAAGAAGCACCTTAATGCTTTGCAGAAAGTAGCTCCTGCCCTGCTCTCTACTTACCGTGAGCTTGGCCTCCAGACCATCCCGGTTGCCCTGGCTAAAGGAAGAATAGGGCAACAACAGGCAGAAGAGCTGGAAACTATACTGAAACAATCTGTCCCTGAGTAAATCAGGGGTAAGGAAAGAGGAGGAGTCCAATGAGAGTAATGCTCAAGAGTAAAATCCACCGAGCCCGTGTGACCGATGCTAATATTGACTATGAAGGCAGTGTTACCATTGACCGCAAGCTTATGGCCGCCGCCGATATCCTCCACTACGAACAGGTGCAAGTACTGAATGTTAATAATGGCGCCCGTTTTACGACCTATGCCATCGAGGGTGAAAAAGGCGAAATCTGTATCAACGGGGCGGCGGCTAGATTAGCCGTCAAAGGAGACATTGTTATCATCCTCACTTATTGCCATGTTAATGATGACCAAGTCCGTAACTTTATACCTAAATTGGTCTACGTTGATGATAAAAACGCTATCACTGGAACTAAGCGAGCGGTCGGGGCGATAACTCTCTAGGCAGAGGGGGCAGGAAATAAAAGGGTGAGAAAATACAGGGAGGTGTCGAGATAAATATGGTACAGGCAAAGGAAAAAAAGATAGTAGAAACATCCGCCGGGAAGAGAGATAGAACGGCTGACATTCCGCCGCTACAAATCGCATTAGACCTGGTTGACCTTCCCCGGGCAATCAAGATAGCTGAGGAAGCGGTCAAAGGAATCATTGCCGAAACCAATGATATTTCGAAAGCGTGGCTGGAGGCGGGAACTCCGTTAATAAAATCCGAAGGCATGAATGCCGTTCGTGAGCTGCGCAAAAAGTTTCCCGGGCACACCATTTGTGCCGATATGAAAACTATGGATGCTGGTGCTGCCGAGATTGAAATGGCCGCCAAGGCGGGGGCTAATGTTGTCTTCATTCTCGGCTGTTCCCCGGACACATGCATCACTGAGGCAGTACGTGCCGGCAAGAATTATGGGGTGAAAATTGCGGCTGATTTAATTTCCTGTACCGAACCGGCGAAACGTGCCGTCGAGCTGGAAAAAATGGGGGTAGACATCATAAACATACATGTCGGGCTTGACCAGCAGGTACTGGGTTTTAAGCCCATAGATTTAGTCCGAGAGGTAGCAAAGGCGGTCTCTTCCAAGGTTTTGATTTCAGCCGCCGGCGGATTGAATAGTGAAACCGCAGTTCAGGCTTATGAAGCCGGCGCTGATATCATTATTGTCGGCGGTCCCCTGTATAAAGCCAAAAGCCCCGAAGAATCGGCCCGGAAAATCATAAAATCGTTAAGGTCGGGCAAACCCATTGCCACTAAAGAATTTCTGAAATACGATGTGGGGCATCTGGTGGAGGCGTTTCTCAAAGTCAGTACGGCCAACATCAGTGATGCCATGCACAAAACGGGAGAGCTAAGAGGTTTGAAGCCGGTCTGGGTCGGTGAACCCGGCGAACTCAAATTTGCCGGTCCGGCGGTAACGGTCAGGACCTATGACGGAGATTGGAGCGCCCCCGTTCAGGCAATCGACCACGCCCAGCCGGGGGATGTCATTGTTATTGATGCCTGCCAGGGGGAGATTGCCGTCTGGGGAGAACTGGCGACCAATAGCTGTCGCAGTAAAGGGGTGGTCGGGGTTGTCATCGATGGCGCTGTTCGTGACATCGATGACATCCGTAAAATGAAGTTCCCCGTATTTGCCCGTCACCTGACGCCAACTGCGGGAGAGCCAAAGGGTTTCGGTGAAATCAATGCCCCGATTGAAATTTGCGGCAGAAAAATAGAACCGGGTGATTGGATTATCGGCGATGAGAGCGGTGTTATGGTTGTACCCAGGGAGGCCGCCATGGAAATGGCCAATCGCGCCATTGACGTCAATGAAAAAGAAAACCGAATCCGTGAGGAAATCCAACGGGGTTCAACATTAGGACAAACAATGTATCTTAAGAAATGGGATGTGCTAAAATAGCAGTTTTGAATTTCTTTACTTCTTCTGCAGGGGTCACCAATCAGGAGAAAACAGGCAGGTAGGGGCCTGAACCCCTACCTGCCTGAGAAGCTTGACCCGATAGGGATGTTTTAAGAGGGGCTACCGCCCCTCTTTTAATGTCTTTCCCTTCCTTTAAGGGAGAGCCATGAAAAGGAGAGTCAAAGAGAGGCGAAGCCTCTCTTAAAAATTCCTATCCCCCCTCTCCTTTGAAGGAGAGGGGGATTAAGGGGGTGAGGTAGACAAGAACTATGAAAGTCGTTGCAATCATAGCTGAGATGAGGCGGAGGGGGTTGCCTGATGAGTAAAAACGAAGGGGGAAGCCGGCGGTGAAGGTGCTATTACAGCGGGTTAGTGGGGCTTCGGTTAGCGTGGCTGGTGAGGTGGTGGGCCGGATAGGGAAAGGGTTGGTCGTTTTTGTCGGTGTGGCTGGAGGGGATACGGAAAAGGATGCCCGGTATTTGGCCCAAAAGTCAGCCAGCCTGCGTATTTTTCCTGATGAAGCCGGCCGCTTTAACCTTTCGGCTCTGGATATTAAGGGTGAGCTGTTAGTGGTCAGCCAGTTTACTTTGCTGGCTGATACCAGGAAGGGTCGGCGGCCCAGTTTTGTTGCCGCGGCGCCACCGGCTCAGGCTGAAGGATTATTTGAGCAGTTCGTCGCCCAGATTCGTGCCAGCGGGTTAAAAGTGGCAACCGGGCGCTTTCAGCAATCTATGCAGGTGGAAATCCATAACGATGGCCCGGTAACAATCCTGCTGGATAGTAAAGAGAAGTTTTAAAAACGATTTTTATTGAAACTGGTTGCAAATACAAGTGGTTGCAGAATGTATTTTATTTGTGATATGGTTTAGTCAGTCCGACAAAGTAGGTGAAATCAGGTGGAGCAGCCCCGGGATATGGCTAGTAAATTAAGCGAGCAGGGGTATCGGCTGACCCCTCAGCGGCTAATGATACTGTCGGCGATTGACAATAGCGACAACCATATCAGTGCCGACGAAATCTATGCTCAGATTGTCGCTAAATATCCCAATGTTAACATCTCGACCGTCTATCGCACCCTGGAGTTGCTCAAGCGGCTTGGCCTGGTAACCGAGACTGACCTGGGGGAAGGTCGAGTCAGATATCATCCGGCGGTGAAAGGGCACCATCATCACCTTCTCTGTCAGGGATGTGGTGCCATAATCGACCTCGATGAGCCGCTACTGGCTTCCTTAAAGAATACTTTACTGCGGGAATACAACTTTCTTCCCGACTTAAGGCATCTGGCCATCCTGGGGCGCTGCCTAAAATGCAGTTAAAATTTTTTTGATGCGTTATTGCATATTGTTGCAATTGCGTTTAATAGCAACTAACTAAAAAGGGGGTATGTTATGCCAGAGTTAACCTCACCGCTGGCAATCCTGCTCCTGGGACTCCTGCTCGGGGTAAAGCATGCCTTTGACCCCGACCACCTGGTGGCGGTGACCACCATCGTCAGCGCCTACCGTAACCCGCTGAAGGCTATCTGGATAGGCGTCTCCTGGGGGCTGGGTCACACCACTACCCTGCTCTTAATGGGCGTCCTGCTTCTCTTCGTAAAGATTACTATGCCGGAGCGGATAGCCCATCTTTTTGAGTTCCTCGTTGGGGTGGTGCTGGTGATACTGGGGATTCAGGTTTTCTGGAGCTTACGCCGCAGCCGGGTTCACTTCCATCCTCACAGCGACGACTCCCAGCCCCATACTCATTTTCATTCCCATGTGGAATCTCCTTCCCATGCTCATCACCGCCGGCTGGGCTGGAGCAACCTGGGTTACTTCCTTATCGCCGGGGTAATCCCCGGTGAACACCCCCAGACGGCGCTGCGGGGTTCTCTCAAGCCTTTCTTGCGGCTTAAGTCCTATGTCGTCGGCACCATCCACGGGCTGGCGGGCAGCGCCGCCCTCATGCTTCTGGTGCTGGCCAGCCTGGAGTCCCGGTGGCTGGGGGTGTGGTATATCCTGCTCTTCGGGCTGGGCTCCGTTGTCAGTATGGGATTGGTAACTATCCTCCTGGCGCTGCCCTTCTCCGTCTCGGCCCGATTGCCCCGGCTCAATCGCATGATACAATATGCCGCTGGCGTCTTTGGTATCCTCTTCGGGATTCTCTTTATGTACCAGGCGGGACTGGTGAGGTAACAGCTGGCAGTGCTCCGACTTGACAGTGTCCTCTTTGCCGGGTAGATTTGAATAAGCTTTGAAATTTATGGAGAAAGAACCATAAACAAAGGGAAGAAGGGAGAAGTTAGATGATAAGCATTGGCATAGACCCGCTACTGTTGACCCTTGGCCCCTTTTCTATATCGTGGCACAGCCTGTTTATAGTAGTGGCTATTGTGGTAGCGGTGTGGCTTTCGGCGTACCTGGTGGCTAAGGCGGGGCTTTCGGCGGATATAATATACTCCCTGGCTCCCTGGGCGGTTCTCGGAGGTATCATCGGCACTCGTCTGGTGCATGTCATCGACTACTGGGGCTTTTACTCAGCCAATCCCGCCGCCATCTTCGCTGTCTGGCAGGGTGGCATGGCTATCTGGGGGGCTATCCTTGGCGGAACACTGGCGGGGTTCATCTTCGCCCGGATTAAAGGCTTTGCTCTTGCCGGCTATGCTGACCTGATTGGCCCGGGGCTTATCCTGGCTCAGGCGATAGGGCGGATTGGCGACATCATTAACGGTGAGCATATCAGCACTGCCACCGGGCTACCGTGGGGGGTAGTTTATACTCATCCCGATAGCCCCGGTTATGGTCTGCCGCCGACGCACCCGGCGGTGGCTTACGAGTTGCTCATAAACCTTTTTATTTTTGGTGTGCTCTGGAAACTGCGGGGGCGCCTTCAACCTGATGGCTCGCTTTTTCTGTTTTACCTTATCCTTTATTCCGTTGGTCGTTTCT
The DNA here is from genome assembly GCA_016199495.1 of Chloroflexota bacterium. Lineage (GTDB taxonomy): Bacteria > Chloroflexota > Dehalococcoidia > Dehalococcoidales > UBA2162 > JACQGQ01. The sequence goes on along the minus strand of JACQGQ010000032.1, from coordinate 2,870 downwards.
TTCTTTCCTTCTTGCGGCTGGACAGCAACACTGTCTTTCTGTCTCTGAATCAGCCACAATGGATTGGTGTGTTGGTGCTGGTGGTGGCCGTGTCTCTCCTGGTCATAAAGAAGGTCTCCTACCGGCCGAGGGCAGGTGAAGCTTAGAAGGCGGGTGTTCTCTGGTTGAGGCCGGGTCTTGTCGCCGTGGGCTTGTCCTGGCTGAGGTGGCCTAAAAGAGTTTTAGCGCCTGCGGTTCAAGCTCGAGACTGATATCCAGGGCTTTTGAGGAGTGGGTCAGAGCACCGATAGAAATGATGTCGACCCCGGTCATCGCGGCGGCACGGACATTAGCCAGGGTAATGCCTCCGGAAGCTTCAATCTTAATGCTGTCTGGGATGAGACTGACGACACGGCGCATTTCATCGGGACTCATATTATCCAGCATAATCATGTCAGCGCCAGTCCCGGCTGCTTCCAGAGCTTCTTGAGCCGTGGTAACTTCCACCTCAACCGTTAAACCTTTAGGGGCGTTCTGTTTAGCCTTAGCGACAATGTCTTTTAAGCTCATGCCCAGGGCGCGTAGTGCCGCGATGTGGTTATCCTTAATCAGGAGGCCGTCACTCAGGTGAAGGCGGTGGTTTTGCCCGCCCCCCATACGCACGGCATATTTTTCCAACAGTCTGAGCCCGGGGGTAGTCTTGCGAGTATCAACAATTTTGGCAGTACAGCCACGTATTTTAGCAACATACCGGGCGGTTTGTGAGGCAATGCCGCTTAGCTTCTGCAGAAAATTAAGAGCTACCCGTTCGGCTTTGAGGATACTGATGACCCGGCCGGAAATGGTGGCGATGATATCCCCCGGTTTGACCTTGCTACCGTCTTGAATGAGCACTTCGACTTTGAGCGAGGGGTCAACCCGAAGAAATATTCTTCTGGCTACCTCGCCGCCAGCCAGTATTCCCTTAGCCTTAATCAATATGGTTGCCTTACCGTGGAGTTCGGGAGGTATCAGCGCCTGGCTGGTCACATCATCGTGGACTCTATCCTCGGTTAAGGTAAGGTCAATGATGTTATTGAGCTGTTCTTCACTTAGTACGGCTTTATTCACTATCTGACCTCCTGCTTTTCTGCCCTTGATATCAGGGTGAGGGTGGGGTGGCACTAATAAACCTTGCCAGCGGCAGCTAAACTAATCTCTGTTTCTCTGGTCGGCTGAGTATGCCGCCTTTAGTGACCCTTATGGTCGCTCCTGATTCTACTTTCAGGATAATACTATCCTCATCGATTCTTTCAACCTGTCCGTAGACTCCGCCAGCCGTAATTACGATATCCCCCTTCTCCAGCTCATCTACCAGTTCATCGTGTTTTCTCTCCCGCTGGCGTATCGGTCTAATCATGAGGAAATAGACCATGCCAATAAATAGTGCCAGTATGATAATTAAAGGAGCCAGGCTACTCATTTCCCCTCCTTGCTTTAGCTCGTGCCACTTAATTCAATTTTACCTTGCAGCGACCACGGGCTTGTCTGCTCAATTCTGATATTCACCAGTTGCCCCAGGTAGTTACCATGGTCACTGAAGAATACCAGTGTACCGCTTCTGGTGCGACCCTGCCACTTGCCTTTCTGCTTGCCTTCTACCAGGACTTCAACCGTCGTGCCTGACAGCCGGGCATTAATTTCAGCGGCGATGCCCTCCTGGAGTTGCTCGATTATATTTAGCCGCCTCTTTTTCTCGGCGGCGGGGATATTATCTTCAAGTTCCCTGGCAGCGCTAGTCCCGGCTCTGGGGGAATAGGCGGCGACATGAACTGTATCAAACTTTAGCTCGGAGAGCAAGCCAAGCGTCTGCTGGAACTGGTCTTCGCTTTCCGAGGGGAAGCCGACAATGACATCGGTGCTCAGGGCTACGCCCGCTATCTTACGGCGGAGCTCGCTGACAAGCCGGCGATAGTGCTCTACGGTATAGCCCCGTCTCATTGCTTTCAGGATGTCATTATTACCTGACTGAACCGGGAGACTTATCTGCTTACAGACCTTGTCCCGATGAGCTACGGTGGTGATGAGCCTGGTGGTCATATCTTTGGGGTGATTGGTCAGGAAGCGCAGGCGAGTCAGGCCATTGATGGTATTTAGCTCATCGAGCAGGTCAGCCAGGTCTGGTTTGTCCGGCAGGTCATGCCCGTATGAATCCACGTTTTGTCCCAATAAGGTAACCTCTCTGGCGCCGCGGCGCACCAGCTCCCTGACCTCACCGGTTATTTCGGCCAGGGGGCGGCTCCTTTCCTGACCGCGGCGGTAGGGCACAATACAATAGGAGCAGAAGTTATTGCACCCCTGGATGATAGGCACATAGACGCTGGGTGGTGGCTGCTGCGGTAATGCTTGGAGCCAGTCGGCTTTTTCCAGCCACTGCGGGCAGTCGCCCGGCTTGAAAAAGTGGTCAACCTGGGGGAAGTCCCTTTTCAGTTGCTCGATATTAGAATTCACCAGACAACCGGTTAAAGCCAGGGTGAGACCGGGGCGCCCCTTTTTCAGTGATTGCAGGGTATTGAGCTTGTTGATGACACGGTTCTCGGCGCTCTGGCGTACCACGCAGCCATTGAGGACGATAACATCAGCTTCCTCGGTGGTAGCGGTCGCCCGGTAACCTCGTTGCTCAAAGAAGCTAGCCAGCCGCTCCGATTCCGCCTTATTCATCTGGCAACCGATAGTCCAGATATGGTAGTTAGACATAGTTTTTTACCTACCGTAATGTTGAAAATGTACCTCTTGCCAGAGGGCAGATTCCTTTATCTGGCGGAGGGGGAGGGATTCGAACCCTCGACCCCGGTTACCCAGGGTAAGCACTTAGCAGGCGCCCGCACTAGACCACTATGCGACCCCTCCCT
>JACQGQ010000030.1 GCA_016199495.1 Chloroflexota bacterium | reverse complement strand
CCCTGCCCCCTTCCCTGACAGGGAAGGGGGGAGTAGGCGTAAGAGAGGGGGCTTCGCCCCCTCTCTAAAATCTCTTCCCTCTCCCTTTGATAAGGGGAGAGGGATAAAGGGTGAGGGGTTACGAAACGACCTCAACAGAGGTAATTGGCAATGCGCAGAAAAATCGTGCTGGTGGTGGTCTCGGTGCTCTTTCTCGGCGCCATCATCGGGGTGGTGAATGGTTTCAATGTTCCCACCGAGAAAGAGAAGCTGGTAACCAATCTTACCTACAAGATTGATAGTGAGTTTGCCCACCTCGCTTACGAGAAGTTCGTGCCGGAGGCAAAGCCCAGTCCCAGGTACTTTGCCCGCATTATCGAATCCATTACCGTGGACTACAGCTACAAATTTCTGACCGCAGAGCCGGTAACCGGGGTCACTTCGGAGGTAACCATCAGCGCCAGCGTCGAATCCCGGGGAAACTGGCAGAAGGAAGTTACGCTGGTACCTCGCCTGAAAAAAACGGGGGACTTTACCAGCAGCTTTCCCCTGTATACCGCGCCCCTGCAAATACTGGCGGATAATATCAGCCAAGAGGTCGGCGTCGGCGGCACAATCGACATCGTCCTCACCGCTAACGTGCACACGGTGGCTGAGACCGGCCGGGGCATGGTGGAGGATGACTTCGTCCAGACCAGCCGGATGAGCCTGACCAGCACTACCCTGACATGGGACAAGGAGTTATCGCTCTCCGAACTTGGCTACGGCGCCGGGTTAAAGTATGAGCACCAGGGTAACTTCGGCTACACCATCCAGCTCAAGCCCAATATCCTCTCCGGCACGGTAACCATCGAACCAGTGGTAATATCACCCGCCGAGGGCATTACCAGCGACAACGTTACCAGCGACAACATCACCAGCGAAAACGTTACCGGCGAAAACATCAGCGCCATCATCGAGCTACGGCCCATCATCGTGCCTGGCAGCGCCATCATCAAGTCGCAGCTCCCGCCATCCGGTGCCCCGGTGGTGCTGCCGGCTGACAAAACCTACAAGCGCGAAACTATCGACCACATCGATGGCACGTTTTCCTTCAAGCTTGAAAGCAGTGAGGCGTTAAGTAATGTGGTTAACGAGGTGGAGATAACGGCTGAGGTGAGTGGGGCGGGGGGCGGGCAGGAGACTTTTATCCTGGTGCCCAGGAAGCAGGAAACAGGTGACTTAGAGGTAACTTTTCTCCTTGATATACCCTTCTTTTACGCCGTAATCCAATCCCTCGAGCCAGAGACAGGCGCCGCCGCCCCCTCGCACCAGCTAACCGTTACCGCCGCTGTGCACACTACCGCCGAGAGCGAATTCGGGCCGATAGACGAGACCCTCAGCCAGCAACTAGTCGTGGAGCTGGGACCGAAACAGGTAAACTGGCCCGAGGTCACCCCGCAAACAAAGGAAGGCGCCCTTACAGAAACCCTGGTTATCCCCAATACCGGGGCTAAGACCGCCAAGATAGGTTCGCTGGGAGCACTGGTAATGACCGCGGTGATACTGTTGTACGCCATCTGGAGCTACTGGGAATTCAAGCACAAATGGATATCCAGAATGGAAGCTGATGCCCGCATGGTCAGGGACAAACGCCCGGACCTGGTCGTGGATGTGGAGAATTTACCCGACATCGAGAGTGAGGGGACAGTAATCGGACTTGCTTCCCTGGACGAGCTAATGAAGACCGCCGATGCCCTTCTCAAGCCGGTACTTCGCCTGACTGAGCCGGAGAGACATACCTACTGCGTCATTGACGGCCTGACCCGATACCAGTATGAGAGCCTGCCCCAGTACATCAGCCCGTCGGAGACCTGATAGTCCCTGATTAGCGCCGTCACCTCTAATCGACGAAACCTGGTCGGCACATTGACAAGGCTTTATTATCAGGCTATGATAGGGGTTAACAAGGGCTAAGGATGCCGAGATGCAAATTAAGAGAACGTATAAAGAAGTAAACCCCGAGTTGCTCTATTATGAGATAAGAGATTTTACTCTAAAGCAAGGAGTAACTATCGGCGAAGCCAAGCTGGAGACATACTCCCTGCCCAGTGACTCGTCGTCATTCATTTCTCGCGGCACGCTAAGTTTCAATACTCAGAATAAAACAGACGAAGCAAAAAAAGAATGTCTCCGGGCGCATGTCGTCGGTTCAGCTAAGGGTGAAACGAAACTAATGCTGGATATCGATGAAAAGCTCTTCTCCTCGCAGAAGCTGGCTGCCCTGCAGGATGACCTGGACTTCATTTTCAGCTCATACGAGGTCAAGCCCCGTTAAGAGCCAGATTAGGCTAGTTCCTTGAGGTAGGCATCGATAGATGCCGCCGCCCGTTTGCCGGCACCCATAGCACTAATTACCGTGGCGGCGCCCGTAACTATATCGCCGCCAGCCCAAACCTTCGGCTTCACTGTCTTACCGGCAGCTTCGTCAGCCACTACGGTACCCTGCCTGGTGGTTTCCAAACCCTCGGTGGTAGCCGCAATCAGAGGATTGGGCGTCGTGCCCAGAGCGACTATGACCACATCGACATCAATGACAAACTCACTTCCCGGCTTAATAACAGGGCGGCGCCGTCCACTTTCATCCGGCTCAGCCAATTCCATCTGGTAGCACTCCATCCCAACCACCCAATCCTGCTCATTACCGAGAAATTGCTTGGGATTAGTCAATAACCTGAACTGGATGCCCTCCTCTTTAGCATTCTCAACCTCTTCGCGGCGGGCCGGCATTTCTGCCTCAGACCGCCGGTAGATAATATAGACCTCTTCGGCACCAAGCCGGAGAGCGCAGCGGGCTGAATCCATAGCCACGTTGCCGCCGCCAATCACGGCCACCCTTTTACCAACCTTCACCGGGGTATCGTATTCAGGAAACCGATAGGCCTCCATCAGATTAACCCGGGTTAAGAATTCATTGGCTGAATAGATGCCATTAAGATTCTCCCCGGGGATATTCAAAAACATCGGCAATCCGGCACCGGTGGCCAGAAAGACAGCGTCATAACCGTCATTTAGTAATTCGTCTACGGTATCAATCTTACCTATCACCGAGTCCAGTTTAAGTTCTACTCCCAGAGAAGTGACATAATTGACCTCGGCCTGAACAATGGCTTTCGGCAACCTGAACTCAGGGATACCGTACATCAATACCCCACCGGCCACATGTAGCGCCTCGAAAAGGGTAACACCATGTCCCAGCTTAGCTAAATCAGCCGCGACCGCCAGTCCGGCTGGTCCGGAACCGACCACGGCTACCCGTTTACCGCTCGGCTCAGACGGGGCTGGTGATGAGTCAACTGACTGTTGGTTAGCCCGCTCCCAATCAGCGACGTAGCGCTCCAGGCGGCCAATCGCTACCGGCGCTTCCTTCTTCGCCAGTACGCAGACAGCCTCGCACTGCGTCTCCTGGGGACAGACCCGCCCGCAGATTCCGGGCAGGCTGTTCTTATTCTTAAGTATTCTTAACGCCTCGGGCATATCATCATTACGCAGAGCCTCGATAAAATCAGGAATATCGATACCGACCGGACAACCGCCAACACAGGGACGTTTCGGACACTGGAGGCAGCGGCTCGCCTCTGCTTTAGCTTGCTCTGGGCGATAACCTAAAGCCACCTCGGCGAAATTCTTCCCCCGTGACCTGGGGTCTTGTCTTGGCATCGGCTCTCGTTCCAGGTTAACTTTTGCCATCTACTTACCCCCGAACTTTTATTTGCGAAGAGACAACATGTTGAGACTGGCATTGCTCAAGGGAACGCTTTTCTTCGTCAAGGTAAGTACGTTGACGGGCAAAGAGTAAGTCCCAGTCTACCTGATGTCCATCAAAATCAGGCCCATCCATGCAAGCAAACCTGGTTACGCCGCCAACAGAGACCCGACAGCAGCCGCACATACCGGTGCCATCCACCATTATTGGGTTCAGGCTGACAATAGTTTTCACGCCGAAAGGCTGTGTGGTTTTGGCAGAAAATTTCATCATTATGCTCGGTCCAATAGCAATCACCCGGTCAATCCTCTCATGACCTTCAAGCAATTCCCGCAGTGGCTCAGTTACCAACCCTTTACGAGCATAAGAACCATCATCAGTAGTAACGATTAGCTGGTCACTGACGCGGCGTAGCTCATCCTCCCAGAAGATTAGGTTTTTGTTCCGTGCCCCCATAATAGCAATAACCTTATTACCCTTATCCCTCATGGCTCGGGCAATAGGCATTATGGTAGCCACGGCAAATCCTCCAGCCACGCAGACCACAGTGCCGAATTTCTCAATATGGGTCGGTAGACCCAGTGGGCCAACAAAATTAGCAATGGAATCGCCACTTTTTAGCCGGGCGAGACGGTGAGTCGTTGTGCCCACTTCCATAAAGACGATGGTAACACTACCCTCTTTTGCATCCCAGTCAGCAATCGTCAACGGAATACGCTCGCCCTTTTCATCAAGCCTGATGATGACAAACTGTCCGGCTTGGGCTTTCTTAGCTACGTCCGGTGCCGCAATCTTAAACAGGCGGACATTGGGCACCAGGTCTTGTCTCAATAGTATCTTATACAACTACTTATCCCTCCAGTTATATCTCCCGGCGTAGCTAGTTCCGTCCACTGCTCAGAAGATACAGCGTAAAGGGCTCGTGCCTGATACAGCTAAAATACCAGCTTCAACGCCATACTTCTGGTAAAAGTAAACCACGGAATTTTCCCGGTCGAGGTACCATCACCTTCAGCCCTCGACCAAGTATAGTATACCACAAACCCCACCAGTTCTGCGATTTCCCTGTCTCCTAACCCACTGTGTCCCGCTTCAGGGGTTCACTCCAATCCTGGTCTTGACTAGACCAACGGACGTTTCGCATTATCAGGGGGGTGAGGGTGGCAGCTAACCCTGGAAGACGGTTGTCATCTTTTAGCTTCTCAATTGAGATTGTTTAGTAACCCCTCACCCTTAATCCCTCTCCCCTTCATAAGGGGAGAGGGAAGAGATTTTGGAGAGGGGCTTCGCCCCTCTCTTACTCCTACTCCCCCCTAATAAGGAAAGGGGGCAGGGGGATAGGTTATTAAACGACCTCTCAATCGCTGGTTGTTTATATCCCTTATTGTGTGCTATAATGCTCGTGGAATTTTTGGGGAGAAATAGATGACATCTGATAAGGTAGTAACAGAAAAAGACGAACAATTGCGTGACTACGAACTGGTATTAGTGATTAGCCCTCAGGTCACAGAAGAGGAATTTGAGGCGACAATAGCTAATGTCAGCCGGTTTATTACCGAGAGGGGGGGTACCATTTCCGATATAGCACGGTGGGGTAAAAGAAGATTGGCCTATCCGATAACACGTTTTGTGGAGGGTAGTTATGTTCTGGCTCGGTTCAAATTGAGGCCTGCATTCGGTAAAGAACTGGAAGCGAACCTGCGGATTTCTGAGGATATTCTGCGGCACCTGTTGATAAGATTAGATAGTTAACGGAAAGGACCGTCTCCGTCTCACGGGTGCTTGAGGAGAGCTAAAGGAGTTTTGAGACGATGGCAAGCGTAAATAAAATAATAGTTATTGGCAATCTTGGTAAGGACCCGGAAATGCGCTTTACTCCTAATGGCAACCCGGTAACCTCATTTAGTGTGGCTACTAATCGGGGGTATACTACCTCTGCAGGTGAGCGCCGGGAGGAGACGGAGTGGTTTAATGTGGTTACCTGGAATAAGTTGGCGGAACAGTGCAACCAGTTTCTGACCAAGGGTCGGCTGGTCTATGTTGAAGGTAGGTTTCACACGCGTACCTGGGAAGGTCAGGATGGACAAAAGCACTATCAAAATGAAATAATAGCCAATAGCGTCAGGTTTCTGGATAGACAGGCAAGCGCCCCTCTAGCGGATGGGAAGGTTGAGGAAGTTATGGTTGACGAGCTGGAGCCAGAGGACATCCCCTTTTAGGTGAAAATTAATCCTTCACCTTGTGCCAGATAAGTTTGTAAAGTAGGGAGTTTATGACAAGTGACTAGAGAAAGAGTGAGCAAAACGCAGGGTAAAAGATGGGACAGAACAAAATATGCACCGACCCGTAGGGTTTGTTTCTTCTGCGTCAATAAGGCTGAGGTGGCAGATTATAAAGACCCCGGGAAACTGCACGGCTACGTATCTGATAGAGGCAAGATAGCGCCGCGTCGTAGAACTGGCACTTGTGCGAAACATCAGCGCCTCTTGGCCAGAGCCATCAAGAGGTCACGGCACTTAGCTTTATTACCCTATGTACCCGGTCATATGAACAGGGTGGGGAGTGTTAGCATAGGGTGATTAGCCGGATAAGCCGGGTTATCCATCCCGCCTCTTTTTACAATCATTCCAATCTGATGAGGAGTTAGAGTGCCAAAGAGAACTTATCAACCAAAGAAGATTCCGCGCCGGCGTGAGCACGGCTTTTTGAAGCGAATGAGCAGCCGGGGTGGGCGGGCGGTCTTAAGCGCCAGACGACTTAAGGGTCGTCAGCGATTGACTGTGGTTTGACAGTAAAAGTGAAGTAGTGTCTTTACTGGTGAGCCGGGGAAGAGGAGCGATGAGGGGAGAACAATACCTTACTAAGCCGCCGCAGTACGCATTGGTTTATAGTAAAGGCAATTCGTGGGTGTCTAATTTGGTGGTGATGAGGGCTTTACCTAACAGTCTTACTCTATCCAGGTATGGCTTCTCGGTTAGCAAGCGAGTCGGTAAGGCGGTAACAAGGAACAGGGTAAAGCGCTTGCTTCGTGAAATCTTACGGACAATGCCGCTGAAACCGGGGCGTGATATTGTCTTTATCGCTCGTCCAGCAGTGGCTAGCGCCGATTATGTTAGTCTCAAGGGAGCGATTGAGGGTTTGTTATCCCGGGCTCGCTTTCTGGAACCCGCTGAGCAACATAGTGTTCGAGCGGAGGTTAAAGCGGGGCGTGGTAGAGAGTCAGCAGTTTAATTAACGGAGAAATATGAAAAGGGTTGCCTTAACATTAATTAGACTTTATCAGTTAACCCTGTCACAGGTTTTGCCACCATCCTGCCGTTTTCTACCGACTTGCTCTCAATATACTTATGAGGCTATCACCAGGTATGGTTTCCTTAAAGGGGCGTGGCTGGGAGGAAGGCGTATCGTTTGTTGCCATCCCTTCCACCCCGGGGGTTACGACCCTGTGCCGTGATACTCGGGATTAGTTGAGCTACTCCCTGGCAAAGACTGTTTATCAATTTCACCCCTGTCCCGTCTTACCTTGGTAAAGTCCTTTTTTATCTGGCTGGGGTGAGTAAAGAGGAAGCATATTGGCACCAAAATCAATGTTCAAAAAACCACTGCTGCTACTGGTTATTCTCCTGGCCGGACTCGTCCTGGCTAGCTGTCGCGCCGGGACCGGGACGATACCCCGGGGCTGGTCGGGCGGGATAATAGATAACGGCATCCTTTATATTGGTTCTATGGCAGGGGAGCTGGTGGCGGCCAATATAACTGACGGCAGCCGTTTGTGGGCAGTACCACTGGAAACTCCGCCGGCGTCCGGCGGTGGCTTTAGCTGTGCGCCACCAGCCACGGCGGTAGCTATCTATAGCTCCCCGGCCATAGCCGGGGATTTAGTTTATGTTGGCGGCTATAATGGTAAAATTTATGCCTTCGCTTCTGGCAAAGACAAGTGGCAGTGGGAATACCCCCGTCGCGCTGTCCTCGACCCGATTGTTGGCGGGCTGGTTGTGACTGAGGACAGCGTCTATTTTGGCTCGTCGAATGGGAAGGTCTACGCCCTGGAAGCTGATGGTCTCTTTGAGAAGTGGGACAACCCATTTGAGACCGGGGGTAAGATTTGGTCAACTCCGGCTATCAGTGAGGATACGCTATACATCGGCTCTTTTGATAAAAAACTCTATGCCCTGAATACTACCGATGGCCGCCAAAAGTGGCAGTTTGCCACTGAAGGGGCAATTGTTGCCACGCCCGTAGTCGACAATAGCACCGTTTATATCGGTTCCTTCGACCGCTATCTTTATGCCCTGGACGCTAACGATGGTCACCTGAAATGGAAGTCCCTGGCCGAGAACTGGTTCTGGGCGAAACCAATAATCCATAATGATACTATCTATGCGGCTAATCTTGACGGCAAGGTTTACATCCTCGATGCCGAGACTGGCACTAAGCTCGTTGAGCCTTTTGACCTGGGTAGTCCGCTCAGCTCTTCACCGGTTCTGGTAGGTAACTCAATAATCGTGGCGACAGGAGAGGGTGCCGTCTATGCCCTGGATACTGGTAGTAACCGACAAAGACTGCTGGTCAACCTAGAAGAAAAGGTATTTGCCCCTCTCATCGCCAACCAGGGCAAGGTCTACCTACATACAACGCGGGATAGCCTCTATGAGATAGATGCCCAGTCAGGAGCCGTCCGGGAAATTAATATTAAGGAATAGGTGAGGTAGATTCCATTGGCTATCGGGCAAATCTGGGACCTGATTATTCTGGACCCGATGATAAATGTCCTCATTATGTTGTCTAGCTATCTACTGGACAACTTCGGACTGACTATCATTGTGCTCACTATCGTTGTTAATCTCTTGATGTACCCTCTTACCCAAAAGCAGCTTCAGGCCAGTAAAGCGATGCAAACAGTACAGGCCCAGGTGGCTGAGATTCGGAAGAAGTACGCTAAGGACAAGCAAAAAGCCGCCCAGGAACAGATGAGGCTGTTTAAGGAATCGGGGGTAAGTCCGGCCGGTTGTCTACTACCCATGCTCATCCAGATGCCCGTCTGGATAGCTCTCTACCAGTCAATTATTCGAGTTTTAGCCGTAGTGCCTGAGGATTTTCTTAACCTCTCCCAACGTCTTTACACCTCCTGGGCAGCGGTATTTCCCCTGGTGCCCCTGGAGCGCAGCTTCTTATGGCTGGACCTGGCGCTACCGGATTTACTGCTGGCGCTCCTGGTCGGGGCTTCGATGTGGGTGCAACAAAAGATGATGACCCCGACGACGACTGACCCCAAGCAGCAGGCACAAAGCCAGATGATGCTCTATATGATGCCCCTAATGTTTGCCTTCTTTAGTTTATCCTTCCCCAGTGGTTTAGCTCTCTACTGGGTAACTTCGACTGGCATCAGAATTGCCATGCAATATTTTGCTACCGGCTGGGGAGGTTTGACTCTATCAGCGACCGGGAGAAAAGTCACTCAAGAGAAAAAAATAAAAGGGCCTACCGCTCGGCAAAAAGCACCTCTGGCAGAAGCTGATATTAGTGCCGATATTGTTGTGCCGAGCTCGGCCGAGGAAGAGGGGTTAAACTATGGAAAGTCTGGAGATAAGCGCCAGGACCGTGGAGGAAGCGATTCAACGCGCCGTAGAACAACTAGGCGTAAGCCGGGCGGAACTAGAGGTTACCGTCGTAAGGGAAGGTAAATCTGGCATTCTGGGCCTGGGCGCCGAGGAGGCAGTGGTCAGGGTGAAGCCGTTAGTGTCGCCGCTTCCTAAAGAAGAGAGTGACATCGCGGGGGCAGCGGCGGACACCCTGGAGAAACTGCTCACCTTGATGGGGGTGGCTGGTTCTGTCGCCTCCCAAATCCAACCGGCTGTTGGGGAGGGGCAAGAAACAACTGCTTCGGTTGTCCTTAATATCGAGGGTAACGACCTGGGTATTTTGATTGGGCGGCGTGGACATACGCTCGATTGCTTTCAGTATATTGTCAGGCTGATTGTCGGTCACCAAACACAGACATGGTTACCGATAGTCATTGACGTGGAAGGCTATAAGCAGCGCCGTTATCAAAGACTGCAGACTCTCGCCCGGAACGTTGCCCAGCAGGTGGAGGCTACGGGAGAACCATTTACCCTTGAGCCGATGCCGGCTTACGAACGGCGTATCATCCATCTTACTCTGGTTGACCACCCTGATGTTACCACTGAGAGCGTTGGGCAGGGTGAGGCTCGCCGGGTAGTTATCCAGCCCAGGGACTAATAGCCCTTTGAGGAAACTCCTTCAAGCTCCGTTTGTCCCGGATAGACCTGTTAACGGGCTCGACGAATGACGAGATTATTTACCAACGTCATTGCGAGGGCGAAGCCCGAAGCAATCCGCATCCGCTTGGAGAGACGGATTGCTTCGCTACGCTCGCAATGACACAAAGAAGGTTTGTTTTTGAGGTTACTAAACGACCTCAATAGGTTCGATTGACTTATTGTGTCGACTGTGCTAATCTCTAAAGCTAGAAAGGCAGTGACGGAGACGAGTAGGGGAGATAACGGCAGCCAGCGAGTCTGGTACGGTGGAAGCAGACGTGTCTGCTCTCTCTGAAAATCCCTCCTGAGCTACCAACCGAACGGCGGATGGCTTAATCCGCTCAGTAGGCTTGGTCGGTTTCGTCAACCGTTATCAGTGACGGGGGCATCAAGTTGTGCCCTGAAAGAGTGCTCCGGTAGCCCCGGGGAAGTAGGGTGGTACCGCGGGAATGATAAATCTCGTCCCTAGAGGACGGGATTTTTTTATATTTAGGCAGGATTTGCTATGTTTCGTCCGGTAAATAGTAAAGCGAATTTTCCGCAGATTGAGGAAACTATACTCCGCTTGTGGCAAGATAAAAACATCTTTAAGCAGAGCATCGAGCGGCGGCAGGGCGCGCCTCGCTTTGTCTTATACGAAGGGCCGCCGACAGCCAATGGCAATCCGGGGATACATCATGTGCTGTCTCGTATCTTTAAAGATATTATCCCTCGCTATAAGGCAATGAAGGGCTACTATACGCCACGTATTGCCGGCTGGGATACACATGGATTACCGGTAGAGTTGGAGGTAGAAAAGAAGCTTGGCTTTTCCGGCAAGGCACAGATTGAAGAGTATGGTGTTGCTCAATTCAATCAGCGCTGCCGGGAGAGTGTTTTTAGCTACCTTAAAGAGTGGGAGGCGCTGACCGAGCGCATCGCCTTCTGGATTGACCTGGATAATGCCTATATTACCATGAAGAACGAATATATTGAGACGGTGTGGTGGGCAATCAAGCAGATGTGGGCTAAGGGGCTGGTCTACCAGGGCTATAAGGTAACCCCCCACTGCCCCCGCTGCGGCACCTCCCTCAGCTCCCACGAGGTCGCTCTGGGCTACCAGGATGATGTTGCCGACCCCTCGGTTTATGTAAAGTTCAAAATAGACAAAGGCTCGGTGGGTGGCAAGGGAGTTCGTCGAACACTTTTTGACCTTTTAGTCTCTTCAGATAAGCCGACCTATTTTCTCGCCTGGACGACAACGCCGTGGACACTGCCAGGTAATACGGCTTTAGCAATAGCGGCTGATGCTGAGTATGCGGTGGTGGAGCTAGATAACGAGTATTTTATTCTGGCTTCGGCATTGCTCGGGGCGGTGGGGGTTGGGAACTTTAATGTAGTACAGAGGTTAAAAGGCGATGATCTGGTGGGGGGTGGTGGGAAGGAAGCAGTCAGGTATGAGCCACTATTTAATCCGCATGAGTTTAATGTTGAGAGAAGAAGGTTTGTTACCTATCTCAGTAGGGACGACGTTACAAGGAGAGGCATTTCACTTGAGTTACAGGAGCCTGATAACAACCTAACTTACAATGTAATCGACACAGATTTTGTTTCGATGGAAGACGGCACTGGCATTGTCCATATCGCCCCCGCCTACGGTGAGGTTGACTATGATGTAGGCGAAAAAGAAGGGCTGGATTTTGTCCACATGGTAGATTTGCAGGGTAAAATCATCGGTAGCTATCCCTTCTCCGGCAAATTCGTCAAAGACGCTGACCCTCTTATTTTAGATGACCTGAAAGAGAGGGGGCTTCTTTACCGTAATGAGACCATCCACCATACCTACCCCTTCTGCTGGCGCTGTGAGGCACCCCTGCTCTACTATGCCAAGCAGACCTGGTATATCAGGACGACGGCCGTAAAGGACCAGCTTATTTCCGGGAATAATGAGATAAACTGGTATCCAGAGCATATCAAGTACGGGCGCTTCGGTGACTGGCTCAACAATAATGTCGACTGGGCTTTCTCCCGCGAGCGCTACTGGGGCACGCCACTACCTATATGGCAATGTGAGTCTTGCAGCAGCTATGAGTGCCTTGGTGGTGTCGAGGAGTTAAAAGGTAAGGCCGGGTTTGCCGGATTAAAAGAGCCGCTGGATTTACATCGCCCCTTCATTGATGAAATAACCTTTACCTGTGCTAAATGTGGCGCTAAGATGCGGCGCGTGCCGGAGGTGATTGATTGCTGGTTTGATTCCGGCGCCATGCCCATAGCCCAGTACCACTATCCCTTTGAGAATGAGAGCTTGCTGGAAGACGGGCGTTTTCCCGCCGATTACATCTGTGAGGCGGTCGACCAGACTCGCGGCTGGTTCTACAGTCTGCATGCCATCGCCACCCTGCTGTTTAATCAGCCTTCTTTCCGGAATGTTATCTGCCTGGGACATATCCTCGATGCTAAAGGGGAAAAGATGAGCAAGGCAAAGAGGAATGTGGTCGAACCGTGGGCAGTAATTAACAAGTATGGTGCTGATGCCCTGCGCTGGTATTTCTTTACCTCGGCGCCGCCGGGTAATGTGCGCCGCTTCGATGAGAAGATGGTAGCTGAGGTAACCCGCCGCTTCCTGCTAACACTATGGAATGTCTATTCCTTTTTCGTTACCTACGCTAACATAGATAAGTTCGTCCCTGACTCACAGCCAGTCTCAGCGGCGCCGTCCGAGCTTGACCGCTGGATTATCTCCGAGCTTAATCAGCTTATAGCGGATGTCGATGCCGCCCTGGATGGCTATAACCCGACGGAGGCGGGGAGAAAGATAGAGAGCTTCGTCGATGAGCTATCCAACTGGTATGTGCGCCGCAGCCGCCGCCGCTTCTGGAAGAGTGAGAATGATGCCGATAAACTATCAGCCTACAATACTCTCTATGAATGCCTGGTTACCCTTACCAAGCTACTGGCGCCGTTTACTCCCTTCCTGGCGGATGAGCTCTACCAGAACCTGGTCGGTTCGGTAGTGCCTCAAGCCCCGGAGAGCGTGCACCTGGCTGACTTTCCAGTAGCCGATGAGAAAAAGATTGATAAACAGCTTGGAGACGATATCCGGTTAGCGATGAAAATAGCCAGTCTGGGACGGGCGGCCCGCAGCCAGGCTGGTATCAAGGTGCGTCAGCCTTTAGCCACCGGCTTTGTTAAAGTCGCTTCAGGACAGGAACGGAGCAGTTTCAACCGGGTCAAGCCGCAGATACTGGAAGAGCTTAACATTAAAGAACTGCAAATTGTTGACGATATCGATCAGATGGACAAGGCGAACACTACGGTCTGCTCGGAGGGCAGTTACGCGGTGGCGGCTATCACCATCATTTCCCCCGAGCTTCTCGCCGAGGGGGTGGCGCGGGAGGTGGTGCACCGCTTACAGACGATGCGCCGCGCCGCCGGATTTAATATCACCGACCATGTAGATACTTATTATCA
Source organism: Chloroflexota bacterium (assembly GCA_016199495.1). Taxonomy (GTDB): domain Bacteria; phylum Chloroflexota; class Dehalococcoidia; order Dehalococcoidales; family UBA2162; genus JACQGQ01. Next base: position 7,257 of record JACQGQ010000030.1, on the reverse strand, counting down.
GGGTGATGATTATATCAGGGAAGTAATGAAAAACAAAACCCTGGCTGACTATATCAAGCAAGAAACGCTGTCTCAGCAGCTTGTTGAAGGGGTCCCGGAACAGGGCGTCTTCACCGAGAGCTACCAGTTAGGCGGACACGAGATATTACTGGGGGTGAAGAGACTGGACTAAAGCCAGGGAGTGGGCAGAGCTTGGATTTACTTAAGAGGATGGCGGTCTTTCAATCAGGGTAGCCTGCGTAGTATTCCTGGCACCACCTCGCCAGAAGGTTATGGCTACCTCCTGTCCCACTTGAGCAGATTGTATCGCTCTTATTAGTTCATTAACCTCGGTTATCTCCCGGTCTCCAAACTTAGTGATAACATCACCCACCTTTAATCCGGCTTGGTCAGCCGGGCTAGCGGCAGCCATATTGACAATCACGGCGCCCTCGTTTACCGCCAGGTTATATCTAACGGCGTTATCAACCGTGACCCCTAACCAGGGACGAACTACATAGCCGCTGGTAATCAGTCCGTTGATAATCGGCATGGCTTCGCTGGTGCTTATGGCGTAGCCGACACCCTCTACCTCCACCTGGGCACGCTTGACACTATTGATACCGATAACCTCTCCCGCCATATTTACTAACGGCCCACCACTATTACCCGGGTTGATAGCGGCATCGGTTTGAACGAGGTCATATAAGGTTTGCCCCGGGGATACCTCCAGCCGAACCCCTAGCGAGCTAACAATCCCGGTGGTGGCACTTGTCCCCATGCCCAGTGAATTACCGATAGCCACTACCCAGTCACCCACTCTTAGTTTACGAGAATCGCCGACGGTCGCGGCTGGCAGGTTTTCAGCCTCAATTTTGAGCACAGCCAAATCTGTCAGCCAGTCGGTGGCGACTGTGTTCATATCCACCGGGAAGGTTCGGCCATCATCCAGGATTACAGTGATACTCTTGGCACCTTCGACAACGTGGTTATTGGTGATAACAATCCCATCCTTGCTTACAATCCATCCCGAGCCAGCACCTTTCTGGGTAAACGGTCGATTGAAAACATCAAGGGTGATAACCTCGGTGTTGATAGCGACTACCGAAGGCTTAACCCTGGCAACGACATCAGCAATACTGGGTAGTAGCGCCGCCTGGCTGGCGGCGGCTGGTACTGACCATCCCGCGTCAATCGGGGTCGTGTTGCTGGTCGTGATGGGAGGGTTCGATGGCGGTGGTGCAGTAGCCACATCTACGTCAGGTAGTAGACCACAGCCGGCGCCCAGCATCAGGGACAAAATCAGAGTGATGGCGGCAACCAGGTATTTTCTCTTTATTCTTTTCATGACTGATTTGATTTTAGCACATCGATAAAAAGGGGTAAAGGATAAGGGGGCTGAGTATAACCCCCAGCCCCCTTATCCTGGTATCGCGCTATCTGCCTTTATGCCCCCGGTACCCTGGGTAGTGAAGCCAGTGCCGCCTTGACCTTCTCCTCGGGATATTCATAATCTGTCAGTTTGCCTGAGAGGTAAGACTCATAGGCCGCCATGTCGAAGTGGCCATGTCCGCTGTGAGCCAGCAGGATAACCTTTGACTCGCCGGACTCCTTGCATTTAAGCGCTTCATCGATAGTTGCCCGAATGGCATGATTGGTTTCCGGGGCGCTGATAATACCCTCGGTGCGAGCAAAGGTAACACCGGCTTCAAAGGTGGCCACCTGGGGTACTGCCACGGCTTCCACCAGCCCCAGTTTGTGCAGGTGGCAGATGATGGGGGCCATACCGTGATAACGGAGACCGCCGGCGTGGACTGGCGGCGGCATGAATTCATGCCCTAAGGTGAACATCTTGAGCAGGGGTGTCATTCCGGCCGCGTCGCCGAAGTCATAAGCGTACAGTCCTTTAGTCAGGGTGGGGCAGCTCTCAGGCTCGACGTTGATAATGCGCAGGCGCGGTTTCTTGCCGGTAATCTTATCTTTGATAAAGGGTAGGAACATACCGGCAAAGTTGGAGCCGCCGCCGACACAGCCAACGATAATATCGGGGTAACAGTCAGCCATCTCCATCTGCTTCCTGGCTTCCTGCCCGATGATAGTCTGGTGTAGCAGGACATGATTGAGTACGCTGCCCAGGGAGTAGTGAGTATCTTCACGGGTAGCAGCATCCTCAACGGCTTCACTGATAGCCAGCCCGAGGCTGCCGGGACAATCGGGGTCTTTCGCCAGCATGTTACGCCCGGCATTAGTATCGCTACTGGGGCTGGGTATCACTCTGGCTCCCCAGGTCTCCATCAAGATACGGCGGTAGGGTTTCTGCTCGTAGCTGACCCTGACCATATAGACCTTCAACTCGATACCAAAAAGCATACAGCCCATAGCCAGAGCACTACCCCACTGTCCGGCGCCGGTCTCGGTGGTAATGCGTTTGATGCCTTCCACTTTGTTATAGTAGGCCTGGGCAACCGCCGTATTAGGCTTATGGCTGCCGGCGGCACTTGTCCCCTCATATTTGTAGAAGATTTTCGCCGGCGTATCCAGAGCTTTCTCCAAACGATAGGCACGGTGCAGTGCCGTGGGTCTCCAGGTGCGATAGATTTCCTGAACTTCGTCAGGTATTTCAATATAGTTCTCGGGGCTGAATTCCTGCATGATTAAGCCCACAGGGAAGAGGGGCGCCAGGTCGTCAGGGGTTACCGGTTGCCCTGTGCCCGGGTGCAGTACCGCCGGCAGTGGCTCAGGTAAATCAGGCAGGACATTATACCAGCGAGTCGGCATGTCTTTTTGGTCAAGAAAGTAGATTGCTCTCTCCATTTCCCCTCCTTCTGTCTGGCAGTTCAAGGTTCAACTGATACAACTAAAACTATATATTGTGTCTTGAGGTTTGTCAACAGAACGTTGCCTCACCCTATTAGCTCGGCGTCGTCCCCCAATTTAGGGCAGGGCATCGGGGGCTGAGCAGGTGACTAACCGATGATGATATCATCCAGGCGCCGCTTGGGCACATGGTGGCCGCTGTCGCTATCGCGCCAGTAGGCAAAGGGTTGACCGGGTTCCAGGGTCTCAAGGACTACTTTTTCCGCCGGCTTACCCAGTGCCACCACCAGTAGTACATCGTAGTGCTCCGCGATATTAAGGTTATTGCGAAGGTCAGCCCGTTTCGCTGAGCCGAGCATGCAGCCACCCAGCCCCTTCTCTGCGGCACCGAGCAGAATGCTCTGGGCGGCGATACCATGGTCACAGCCGGTAGACTGAGCTATCTCTTTATCCAGCAGGATGATGATATAAGCCGAGGGACGCTCTCCTTCAGCCGGGCCGGGCCAATCTCTCAGGGCACCCGCCCAGCCAAGGGTTTGAAAAATCAAGGCATTCTTTTCCGGGTCGCAGGAAAGGATGTATTTTAGTGGTTGCCGGTTAGAGGCAGAGGCGGAGCACCTTGCCAGGTCAACCAGCTCTCTCAGGGTCTGCTCGGTTATGGCAACCTCCTGGTGGAATCGCCGGTAGCTCCGGTTCCGTAGTATCAGGTCTCTTATCATCTTTTCTCCTTCGTCTTAATAATATTCATTTTATCAATTATTATTAAATTATCAACCCTATCCCCTGTATCCCCTTCCCCTTAGAAAGGGGAAGGGGAAGCTTTTGTAAGAGGGGCTTCGCCCCTCTTTGACTCCCTAAACATTCCTTAAGAAGCAGTAATAATATTTGATAGGATAAGCTAACCAATTCGATGTCTTTTTGATCTCCTTCCACATCTTTTCTTCCGTGAAACAGGTTGCATCTCACTTGATAAATAACGTCCATCAGCGAAGCAAGGTTACCACCATACCCTTTCGACCGGCAACTGTCATTCGGGTATCTCATATCTGTAACGGTATATTTACTAAGTTTCTTTAATAGCGCTACAAATCTCTCGTTATTCTTCATATCTTCGAATTTCTGTTGAATTTCTCCTGATTCCTTGACACGCTTGACCAAAGTTGAATCTTTTACAGCTTCACCAAATTTCCCTTTCATCCACCCATTGAAAGCTATCCAAAGCGATATAAATCTGTCTCCATCATCAATGTATTCCTTTCCTCTTTCGGCTCTTTGAAGCCATGTCTTTGTAAAGATTTTGTAATTTATCCAAACCATAATCTTAATTCCCCTCTCTTCCCCCTCTACTTCAAAGGAGAGGGGGAAATTATGGAAGAGGGGCTGCGCCCCTCTTAGACTCCCTTACTTATACCTCTTCACCTCAAAGCGGTAGAGCTTTACTGGCTCATGGGGGACGATGCCGGCTTTCTGGCGGCAGATGTCAATCTGGTAGTCAACAGTATCCACTCCCTCAAGGTCGGGCAAAAGCAAGCCCCGCCGCCAGCCTGCCTCCACAATCACCCCATACTTCCTGGGGTCAAGCTCGTCCTGGCTGGCAACCGGCTCCGGTGATGTCAGGACATCCACGCTGTAGTCAAGGTCTTCAAGCTCATCGGAGGTAATGGGGGAGAAGCGGGGGTCTCTGGTGGCGGAGCTGATCGCGTTGGCGATAGTTTCCAGAGCGACATTCTTCTCCACCGGGACAAAGGTACCGATGCAGCCTCGCAGCTCACCCGATTTATGGATGGAAACAAAGACCCCGGACCTCTCTTTCATCTCAGGGGTAAGCTCTTTTGGCTGAAGCGTCTTGCCTGCCTTAACATAGGTCTCTACCGTTTGCCGGGCTAATTTCACCAGTGGGGACATCCCCGTTATTATTATCCCGGCATAACCAACTACCGAGCCGTAATCGCCGCTGGTATCACCGCTGGTCTGGTATCTCACCAGTTCTGCCCCGGTAGCGCCCAACTCCTTAGCCGCCGAGATGAGGCTGACCGTCGGGGCATAGCCACACATCGATATGTTTAATTCCTGGACTCGTTTTAATAGCTCAGCCTCATTCAAATCCAGTACGGCTGCTATCGCCTGGGCATCCTTACGGCGAGCCGACTCCTCTGGCTCATAATGGGTCATATCACTGGAGGCAATGATTACCACCCCTTTACTTGATGCCCGAATAGCCCTGGCTATCTCCTGGCCGATTTCCTGATAAATAGCCCCGCTGGCAGAGGCAAGAATAATAGGCACTATTTTAATATCCGGCTTAAAATACTGTAAGAACGGGAGCTGAACCTCAAGGGAGTGCTCATATTGGTGGGCGAGACGGTCTTCTTGCAAGTTTGCGGATACAGCCACAATCTGCTTGCCCAGTTCGGAGTCAATCTCCACTTCTCCCAGTGGTGTTTTCCAGACGCCTTCGGTCATAATACTGAGCGGTTGGCCATTACCGGTATGATTGGGACCCATAATGATAAAGGTATCCTTAAATTTGATTCTCGATATGGTCGCCCCGGCGACCGCTCCTGAGTAGATATAACCAGCATGAGGTGCAACCAGACCGATTACCTCCTCTTTCACCGCCTTCTCGTCAACCATTCCTCTAATCATCGACCTGAGCTGGTCCGACGAACCCGGATAGAATTGCCCGGCGACAACTGGATTTCTAATCATCCTCACCCCCTTTATCCCCCTCTCCTTTCAAGGAGAGGGGGAGATTTATGGAAGAGAAGCTTCGCCTCTCTTGAGCTTTCCTGATGATGTTGTCCTGAAATTAAGCTCGGCCCCACAGGAGCGACACCTTGAGCCTTCCAGTCCGACTAGCTTGGTTTGGTAGCCAAACCTCTCCACGATAAGCTTACCGCAGGAGTAGCAAACAGTCTTCTCGTTCTTGTGTCCGGGAACATTACCGGTATAGATAAACTTAAGACCAGCTTTTTGCCCGATGTCGTAGGCGTGCTCCAGGGTGGTTATGGGGGTTGGGGGTAACTGCATCAAATGGTGATGGGGGTAGAACCGGGTTACATGCCACGGTGTTAGCTCACCAAGCTCATCCCGTATCCAGTGAGCCAGGCCCTCAAGCTGCTGGTCATCATCATTCATGGTCGGTATGATGTTGGTCACCACCTCGACATGCATATCCCACTTAGCTTTAGCTCGTTTAGTAACCTCAAGTATCTCCCGCCAGCGAGGCACCCTGGCTAAGTCACGATAAAAAGAGTCAGAAAAACCCTTAATATCGACGCGCCAGGCATCGAGATAAGGTCCAATAGTATCCAGTGCCCCGGGAGACAGGTAGCCGTTGGTCACATAGACAGTATACAAACCGTTTTCCTTGGCCAGTTTGGCTGAGTCAAGGGTATATTCAAACCAGATACTGGGCTCATTGTAGGTCCAGGCAACGCCCTGGCACTGGTAACTTTTCGCCAGTTCTATCGCCGCCTGAGGCGGCATTTCCTGACAGCCACGCTGTAGGGCACTGCTGTCAGCCGTGGAGATTTCCCAGTTCTGGCAGTGCCGGCAATGGAAGTTACAGCCCAGCGTACCCAGGGAGAAAACCAGGCTGCCGGGGAAAAAGTGGAATAACGGCTTCTTTTCCACCGGGTCAGCCGCCACTGACGAGACGATGGCATAGTTCAGGTTGTATAGAGTCCCGTCCCTGTTCTGGTACATGCCGCAGGCACCAAACTTGCCCGGGCCTATTTTGCAGCGCCACTGGCAGGTATGGCACTGCAGCCTGGAATTAGGCAGTTTTTCGTAGAGCAACGCCTCGTGCATAGTTAACCTCTTAACCTAATTATAGCACTCAGTTGTTGCCTATTTATAGTAGAGGGGGAGCCTCCCTTAAACTCTTCTTATAATATCTACTCCCTCAAGGGAGAAATTGACAACCAGGTGCCGTAGATATAGTATTGGTGATAAGAGCAATGAGGGTCAGGATGCCTCATTATGAATTGAAATAGGAAATGTCGGATTACAACAGTTCGTTCAGGGTTGACCAAAATACATCAGGAGGAGGTTGACTATGCTGTTCATGATTACCCAGGCTCACGCTCCAGAGTCATGTCCTATAGAGGCCGGAGGCTCCAGTGACCTCTATAACCCCAAGGCGAAGGGAGTTAAGCTGCAGGCTATGTATGGAGCCTATGCCCAGCATACCATCTGGTATGTAGTAGAAGCCGATAGTGTGGAGGCTATCCAAGAATTCTTGACACCCGGCTTTCTGCGTTGCACCTCCACGGTCACTCCCATTTCATCTGTTCCTATGGTGAAGAAGTAGCTAATCCAGGTTAAGACTTGGCCTGGCTCTCATTGAAGCCACGAGGATTAATATGACAGAGGCAATGGTCAAACGGTAGGTGGCAATGACCAGAGGCAGCGCCTCGTGCATAGTTAACCTCTTAACCTAATTATAGCACTCAGTTG
>JACQGQ010000029.1 GCA_016199495.1 Chloroflexota bacterium | reverse complement strand
CTTTTACAGGGGGAGAAGTTCTGCTATAATAACACTGGTTTTTGCCGGCATTGGCTGATGGTGGTCGGGGTTAAGAGATGAAAGGGTCTGCTAAATAAATGCTAGAGTTAAGCCAAATCGCGGCTCTTGCTATTTTCGTAGTCATGTTTATTGCTATCGTAATTGGCAAGGTGCATCGTGTTGTCCCCGCCCTGATTGGTGCCGCCCTCACCATTGTAGTTGTCTTTCTCGTTATTATGAAGAGCCCGCCGGCGGTTGCCAGCGTTTTGAATCTGGGACAGCTGGGGCAGTTCCGCTTCTGGCTACCGGGAGAGGAGCATATAGAATCCCACGGCATCAACTGGCAGACCATCATCTTTATTGGTGGCATGATGACCATGGTAGAGAGTATGGGCGAGGTGGGCTTCTTCCGCTGGCTATGCTTCTATGTGGCTAAGCTGGTTAACTACAAGGTTGTCCCGATTCTGATTGCCTTCATGCTGCTCTCCGGCTTCCTGTCGATGTTCATTGATAGTATTACCGTGTTATTGTTCTTAGCCACAGTAATTATTGAGCTGGCTCGCCTGCTTAAATTCGACCCCGTTCCGATGATAATTGCCATGATTTTTGCCGCCAACACCGGCGGTAGTGCCACGATGAGTGGTGACCCGCCCAACATAATTATCGGCACCGCCCTTGGCTACACCTTTGCCGACTTTGTGACCAATACCGGACTCATCGCCTGGGCAGGGATGCTGCTGACCCTGGGTTTCTTTTACCTTGTCTTCCGTAAAACCCTCACCTCCTCCCGGGGTGAATCAGATGACTCTGCCAGCCGCTATCCCGCACCCGGAGAGGCGATTACCAACCCTCTCCTTTTCACGATAAATACGGCTATTTTCCTCCTGGTAGTAGTTTTGATAGTTACCCATGCCAACACCGGGCTATCGGTAGCCCTCATCGGTGTTATTGCCGCCTTGCTTACCATGCTGGCGTCACTCAAGCAGGCACCACATATCCTGAAGAGGGTGGACTGGAAAACGTTGCTTTTCTTCATCGGCTTGTTCATCGCCGTAGGCGGGCTGGAAGAAACAGGCTTGCTGAGGATGCTGGCGGAATACATCAGGGAGACATCAGGCGGTAATATCGTATTAGTGATACCCATTATCCTGTGGATTTCGGCCTTTGCTTCGGCTATTGTCGACAACATTCCCTTTGCCGCTACTATGGTACCTGTAATCCGTAGCCTGTCTGAGACAGCCGGTTTGCCGTTACCGACACTGGCCTGGACGCTGGCTTTGGGAACGGACATCGGTGGTAACGCGACTCCTATCGGCGCCTCAGCCAATGTCGTCGGCACCGCCATTGCCGAGAAGGAAGGTTATCCTATTAGCTGGGGGAAGTTCTGCAAATATGGTATCCCGGCGACGATTCTGGTAGTTGCCCTGTCCTGGCTGTTGCTGGTGGTAAGATACGCCTGAGGAGGGGCGCTAGCCCCTCTCAGACTCCCTGTCGGGGGATGGGTTTCGAAACGACCTCATAGCCACTGGTTGCTTTGTCACCTCGTTATAGGGTATTATAAAAAGGCGGTCTGCCCCTGTAGCTCAGGTGGATAGAGCACCAGCCTCCGGAGCTGGGTGCGAGCGTTCGAGTCGCTCCAGGGGTATTTTTTATTAAATAGGGCTAAAAAAATAAGGGGGCTCTTACCGCCGTGTCAAAGGGGAGGCTAAGGTGATAGATACTACCGGACTTGTTGAAATTAGATGGCATGGTCGTGGCGGTCAAGGCGCCGTTACCTCAGCCGAGCTATTGGCCAAGGCAGCTATCGATGAGGGTAAGTACGCTCAAGCCTTCCCGGCTTTTGGTGCGGAACGGAGAGGAGCGCCGGTCCTGGCCTTTAACCGAATAAACAGTCGAGAACCTATCAGGATAAGAGCCGAAGTTACCGAACCTGATGTGGTCGTTGTCCTTGACCCCGGTCTATTAGGCGTCATGGATGTTACCTCCGGACTTAAGGAGAAAGGGGTACTGATAATTAATACCAAGAGACCACGGCCAGATATCGCAACCAGGTTTGGAGATAAATGGCAGCTAGCGGTCATTGATGCTACCAGGATTGCCCGTGAGTTGCTGGGAGTGCCGATTGTAAATACGACCATGCTCGGTGCCCTGGCAAAAGTGACCGGGGTGGTTAGATTGGAATCTCTGTCGGGACCGCTGAGAGAGCGCTTCGGGCGCCTGGCGGAAAGAAATATCACTGCCATGAAAAAGGCGTTTGAAGAAACCGTAGTTAAGGAGTAGAGGCAAATGGCTAAAGCTGAAAGCGAGCTAGGCTGGAAAGACCTGGAAATCGGTTCAATAGTAGCCGAGCCGGGGAGCGCCGCTCAATACAAAACCGGGGATTGGAAAACACAAAGGCCAGTCCTTGATGAGAGTAAGTGCAACAAATGCGGGCTCTGCTATATTTTTTGCCCTGAAGGGTGTATTAAACAGAAGGCTGACGGGTATTATGAAATCGATTTGTCTTACTGTAAAGGCTGTGGCATCTGTGCTATGGAGTGCCCCAAAGATGCGATAACGATGGTGGCCGAGGAGGAATGAACGATGGCAAAAAGAGTCGGTATTGAAGTTTCACTGGCTATTGCCGAGGCCGCCAAGCTAGCTAATGTCGATGTTGTCTCTGCCTATCCTATTACCCCGCAAACACATATCGTCGAGCACCTGGCTGGGCTAGTCGCCGATGGTGAGTTAGATGCTGCCTTTATTCCCGTTGAATCTGAGCACTCGGCAATGAGCGCCTGCCTTGGGGCTTCAGCCGTTGGCGCCAGAACTTTTACCGCCAGCGCCGGTCAGGGATTGGAGCTGATGCATGAAGTACTCTACGTTGCCTCGGCGATGCGACTACCGATGGTTATGGCCGTGGCTAACCGGGCTTTATCGGCGCCGATAAATATCTGGGGTGACCATTCTGACGCGATGGCGGTGCGCGATACCGGCTGGATTCAAATATTTGCCGAAAATGGCCAACAGGTCGTCGATAATGTACTCTGCAGCTTCCGTATTGCCGAAGACCACCGAGTTTTACTCCCGGTAATGATTCACCTGGATGGATTTCACCTGACACATGTCATTGAACCGATATATATGCCTGAGCAGGATGAGGTTGACAAATTTCTGCCGCCACCCCAATACCCTCTGCCGCTGCATCCGGATAAACCATTAACGATGGGGGCTTTCGGTCCGCCTTACATCTATACCGAAATGAAAAAGGCGCAGGAGGCAAATTTAACCGCCGCTAAAGAGGTAATCCTTCAGTGCTGGCAGGAATTCGGTAGTATTTTCGGGCGCGACTACTCCCCGGTGGAGGGCTACCACAGTGAGCAGACAAAGGTTCTCCTGCTGACCATGGGGAGCTTCAGCGAGACGGCAATGGAAGCTATCGACAAGATGAGGGACGATGGCAAAGATGTCGGGCTAATCAGACTCCGCCTGTGGCGCCCCTTTCCCTTTGCCGAAATCCGCCAGGCGGTCAAGAATGCCGAGGTTCTTATTGTACTGGATAGAGCCATTTCTTTTGGCGGGCCCGGCGGGCCGGTTTGCTCCGAGATTCGGTCAGCCCTATACAATGAAGATACCAGGCCAAAGGTCATCGGTTTTGTCGGTGGCCTGGGGGGTAGAGATATCTCTGTTTCCGGTTTTGAAGAGATTATTACCCGGGGTATCGAAATTGCCCGGACAGGCAGCGAGCAGGAATTTGAAATGTACGGAGTGAGAGAATGATGGCAGACAAGATTGCTTTCGGTAAACGCCTGGTAACGAAAGAGGAATATTTTAGTAGCGGTCATCGCGCCTGCGTCGGTTGTGCCGAGGCTTTAGCCGTCAGACTGGCCTGCAAAGCGTTAGGACCGAATGTCATAATCGTTAACGCCACTGGCTGTATGGAGGTAGTTTCATCACAATTTCCCTATACTGCCTGGAGCGTTCCCTGGATACATACCCTATTCGAAAACACGGCGGCAGTAGCTTCCGGCGTCGAGGCCGGCCTGAAGACGATGAAAAGGAAAGGGAGATGGCCAGGCCAGGAACCACAGGTGGTGGCGATGGCAGGTGACGGCGGCACCAGCGATATCGGACTTCAGGCGCTATCCGGGGCACTGGAGAGAGGCCATGATTTCCTTTATATCTGCTTTGACAACGAGGCCTATATGAATACCGGGGTTCAAAGGTCTTCAGCTACTCCTTTCGGAGCGGCGACAACTACCTCCCCAGCCGGTAAAGAGAGTATCGGACAGGTCACCTGGAAGAAGAATATGCCGGCGATTGCGGCTGCCCATGACATCCCTTATGTCGCCACCGCTTGTCCCAGCTATCCCTTTGACCTGATGGATAAGGTGGCCAAGGGGGTCGCCACTCCCGGACCGGCTTATGTCCATATCCTGTCCGTTTGCCCCACCGGTTGGCGCTGCGCCCCTGAATTAGCTGTTGAGATAGGTCGCCTGGCGGTACAGACAGGGATATTCCCTCTTTACGAGATAGAAGGTGGCCAGTATAAATTAAACGTTAAGCTTTCCAAACTTAAACCCGTGACAGAATATCTGAAGCTACAGGGCAGGTTCGGGCATCTATCTGAGGCAACAATCAAAGAGATTCAAGATAGAGTGGACAGGGAATACGCTAAACTTATGGAGAAGGCTACGGCAGTAGCGGGCAGTAGTTAGAGAGGATGAGCCAGTGCTTTTGGCAGCGGGGTGTAGCGCAGGTGGCTAGCGCGCAGCGTTTGGGACGCTGAGGCCGGAGGTTCAAGTCCTCTCACCCCGACTCAGTTTGAATTATTAAACAATCTCGGAGTAAATAGCTTGACGCCGAGCTCGTTTGATGCTAAATTATTCAATTGGGTTTTACCTCAAGGCTAAAAAGTAGACTATAAAAAGAAGGAGGAACAGGCACAGTGAATATCATCGTTTGCTGCAAACAGGTAATCGACCCTGAGGCACCACCGGCCAGCTTCAGGATTGATACCTCAGCCAACAAGGTAGTACCGCCAGCGGGTGTACCGCCCGTAATCAGTCCCTTTGATGAACAGGCGGTAGAAGCGGCCTTAAGGGTTAAGGATGCCCAGGGCGGTAAAATCACCGTGATAACCCTGGGTACTAGCCTGCTACGGGATGTGGTCAAGAAACCGCTATCCATGGGGGCTGATGAGCTGGTTCTGCTCGAGGACGGAGCTTTTACTGAGGGTGATAGCTGGTCAACCGCCTATGCCCTGGCGATGGCTATCAAAAAGATAGGTCAGTATGACCTCATCTTTTGTGGCCGGCAGGCGGCCGATTGGGACGCCGGGCAGGTAGGCTCAGGCATCGCTGAAATACTGGGGTTACCTAGCGTCACTGTTGCTAAGAAAGTAGATATCACTGATGGTAAGGCCAGGGTAGAGCGGGTAACCGCTGATGGCTATGAGGTTGTCGAAGTCTCCTTACCGGCCTTAATCACGGTGAGCAATGAGCTTGGTGAAGCCCGCTACCCCACCATCAAAGGGATTATGGCCGCCAAGCGGAAGGAGCCGGTTGTCTGGAAACCAGCCGATATCGGGGTTGCCCCGGCTCAGCTTGGTGCCGCCGGTCGACGCAGCAAGCTGCTCAAATTGTTCCAACCAGTTTACGAAGGCAAATGTGAGATTGTCGGAGGGGAGACCGTGGAAGAGGCAGCGGTTAGTCTAGCCCTGAAACTGAGAGAAGCCAAAATACTCTAAAGAGGTATCTTAAAGGCAAGCAAACCGTTGCCAAGGACCGTCTTTCAATAGTATAAATTAGGGAGGTAAACAGGATGTCCGAATATAAAGGTGTTATGATTTATGCCGAGGTTATCGAAGGCAAGTTAAGCCCTATTGCCACGGAACTCCTAGGCTACGGTAGAAAACTGGCTGATGACCTGGGAGAGGGATTATCGGCAGTACTGGTCGGCAGCGGTATCAGTAGCTTAGCCAAAGACGCTATCGACTTCGGTGCCGATAAGGTATATGTCGTTGATGACCCCCTGCTTAAAGACTACCAGGCAGATTCCTATCTGCCGGTTATGCAAAAAGTAGTCCAGGAGGCGATGCCCCAGATTGTTCTTCTGGGACAAACCTCCGTTGGCCGCGACCTGGCACCCAGGCTAGCCTTCTGGTTGGGGACCGCGGCCACGATGGACTGCGTGGCTCTGGATATTGACCCCAACTCAAAGCGACTCCTGCAGACCAAGCCGGTCTACGGG
>JACQGQ010000026.1 GCA_016199495.1 Chloroflexota bacterium | reverse complement strand
TTGGTAACCTATCCCCCTGCCCCCTTCCCTTATGAAGGAAAAGGGGAGTAAAAGGAAGAGAGGGGGACACAGGGGGTGAGGTGAGTAAATAGTTTGAACTGTCGATGAAAGCTATTTATGAGATTGAATGCTAGAAACCCGAGTAAGAGTGCAGTCCTCCCAGGAACAGGTTGCCGAAGAAGGTGAATACGGTTGCCACGAAACCCAGGATAAGCAGAAGGGCGCTTCTGGTACCCCGCCATCCCCTGAGGTTATAGGCGTGCAGATATCCGACATAGAGTAAGGCAGTTACTAGCGTAGCCGTTTCTTTGGGGTCCCAGCCCCAGTACCGACCCCAGGCGGTGTTTGCCCACAAGGCGCCCAGCACCAGCACCAGCACCATCATCGGGAAACCAATGACCACGGAGCGGTAGCTCACTTCTTCCAACTTGTCCTGAGGCGGCATCCAGTTTACCGAGCGACGACTTTGACAAAGATACATGATAGCCGCGGCAAAGGCTACGGCAAAGGTACCATAGGCGATAACGGCCACCGAGACATGGACAGTGAGCAGCAGGTTATTCTGTAGCGCCGGCACCAGAGGCTCGACGGTGCTGGGGACAGTGCTGGCGTAGCCCAGCAATCCCAGCACCACCGGCAAGACAAACACGCCCAGGGAGCGGAATTGAAAAGACCTCTCGATATAGATGTAGGCGATAACAATGCCCCAGGCAAAAGCCACGGTGAACTCATACTGGTTAGAGAAGGGGCCTCGTCCAGCAACAATTGAGCGAAAAAGCAGGGACATCGTGAGGAAGGCAGCCCCCAGCCTGTTGACCAAGGTAGCATACCTCCCCACCCCCTCCCCTCGCTTGAGCAGATACCACAGGTATAGTAGAAAGCTTGCCGCCAGGCTGAGGAATGCGGCGCTGAAAAAATAGAGGGACATCTTGCCCATTATAATCTCCTTTCTTCGCCATTTTTATAGTCGTCCAAACTTAACTCTTCACTGCCGGTCGACGGGCTTAATCCCTGTTCCAGAGCAAATGCCAGACGTTGGAACTCCGTATTGAAACCGGACAGACGCGGTGCAGCACCGACCAGGAACAGAGTCGGCGGCTGCGAGGACTGATTACAGAGTACCCATATCCGACGGGAAGGAAAGTAGAGCACAGTGTAGATACCCAGGACCATCAAGGTGGTAGCCAACCAGATGAACTTCACCGCCGGGTTCTTCACCACAGTGAGACCGGTGAATTGTTTCTCCCTGAGGAAGGTGAACTCAATCCCGGCGACCTCAAAAGGTTCTCTCTGGGACAGTTTCTGCGAGAACAACATGGTGTTATTATCACTCTGGGAAACGACGATGACTACCTGCCCTGGCTGGATATAATCGTCTATCGCATCCTGAGCGGTACTTACGACATCCACGAGAAGGCGGCCATCAAACAGTGTGAAAAAGCCTACCGGTCTGGCTTCACCGTAGAACTCCTTCCTGTAGGCGAGGGCGACGCCATCTTCAAAGAGAACCCTGTTAGTGGCCGTGTCTCGTACCTTTATCACGGCCGCGTTGCCGAAAAAAGCCTGATGGAAGCGTATTCCTTTGTATTCTACCGGCTCGTTAACCCGCACCGTCTGCCTCTTAACCTCTTTACCCTCCTCGTAGATGACCAGGTCACTGCGGTAGTCCCGGGGACGGCCATCCGGGTAGTCCTCCTCGGTAAACCCCTCGTTGAGCACCGATAGCTCGGTGCCGTGGCCAACCGCTCGCCGCGAATCATCAGGGATAACCAGGCTATTATCACTGAATCCAAAAAAATTCCCCCACACCGCAGCCGCGATAGCCATGATGATACCCCCGTGGGTAAGGAAGGTACCAAACCGACTGTAGCGGTGGCGCTCGGCATAAATATGGCTGCGATTGTCTTCGTTGATGGTAGTCACCTGATAGTGCCGCTGGCGTAAAGCCGCCACCGCCGCATTAGCTGCCTCCTGATGGGATATACTAAGTGACGCAAACCGTGCCCGGTACCTGCCTGCTTCAAAAAAACTTTGTCCTACCTTTACCCTGCGATATCGAACGAGGCGCCACAGCGCCGGAAATCGGTTGATTGTGCAGACGAAGAGACTAATTACCAGCAGCCCAACCAGAGTATTAAACCACCACGTCCGGAAAACCCGGAACAGGCCGAGGTAATCCATCACTACAGTAAATGTTCCAAAGCGAGGACGTAGCCCCTCGACCCAACGGTTATAATCCAGTGGATAACGCAGCACCTCGTCGGGAGCTTGAATTATCAAAGCCCCGGCAAGACAGGCGGCAGTGATGAGCAGTATCAGCACCAAGGCAAACCGCGCCGAGCACAGTAGCCGCCATAACCTCCTGGCTGAGGCCGCAGAAATTATACTTTGTGTCACGCTACTATCATTCATCACCAAGTTGCGGCCATAGTATCCGCCGTACTCTGAAGAGAAATTATAATTATACCAAGCCAAAATATCAAGCTAAACAAAACAAAAGAAGAGAGACTACCTATTGACATCTGGCACTCCGCTATGGTATTCTATGTTGACAGAAATTTATAGATTTATTGAGTTTTTTTAAATTTCACCAAGGCAAAAAGACACCGGCTAGTCGCGTGCCTCAGGAATAGGTATAGGGTAAAATCTGTGACGCAACAATCTTTAGTTACCATAAGTGAAGCCAGCCACGTCCTCGGGGTGAGCGAGGCAGCTCTGCGTCAGTGGACTGACGAAGGGAAGATAAAAGCTTTCATAACTCCAGGCGGTCACCGGCGTTACTCAAGGACAGAGCTAAAGAAATTTATGACCTCAAACCGAAAGACACTCGGCATAAAAGACCTGGCTGCCGAGTTAGAAGATACTGTTCAGCTACACCGGGAGATTGCCAAGACGCATCTTCACACTACTTCATGTTATGGCCGCCTCAATCAGGAATCACAGGAGCGCCTGGCGAGGCTGGGGCAGCGTCTTCTCCATCTCATTATCCGCTACATAACCGAGCCTTCCAAACGTGAAGAAACCCTCAAGTTGGCTTGCAACGTCGGCCATAATCATGGCCAAACACTGGTAAAGATGGGGTTTCCACTGACCGATTCCGTAGAGGCTTTTATTCTGCACCGCAATCCCATTATGAATGCGGCTATTGACCTCATCAAGAAGAGTGAGACACTAAATACACGTGTCGTGGAAGCTATCCCACTGGTTGACCACCTTATGGATGAGGTTCTGGTTGCCCTGGTAGCCGCTCATCAACTCTATAAAGATGAGACTAGAGACCAGGCTAAAGGGAGAGCTGGTGAGTGATAGCAATAACACGTCTACTCTGTGATACAATAGGGCCGGGTGACCATCTTCGTTACGAAAAGAAGGATGTCCCGCGACCAGTAATCGTCTGGAACTATACCAGGCAATGCAATCTGCATTGCCTCCACTGTTATGCCAGCGCCGGCAGCCAGCGAACCCCTGGAGAAATGGATACAACCGCCGGGAAAGCGTTCATGCGCGACCTGGCTGATTTCGGCGTACCGGTTATTATGTTCTCGGGAGGTGAACCCCTGCTCAGGGAAGACCTGCTTGAGCTGGCCAGCTTTGCTGGTGAGCTGGGAATAAGGCTTGTCCTCTCCACCAATGGCACTCTAATTCAGAAGTCAATGGCTCAGGAAATTAAGGGTATCGGCTTTGCCGAGGTGGGCATAAGTCTTGACGGTGTCGGGGCGAACAACGACTACTTCCGTGGCCAAAAGGGGGCTTACCAGGCCGCCCTGGAGGGCATTAGAAACTGTGTCGCTGCGGGATTAAGAGTATCCTTACGCTTAACCATCACCCGCTTCAATTATCAAGACATTCCGGCCATTTTCAAACTGGTCGAGAAGGAAGGCGTAAACCGTGTTTGTTTCTATCATCTCGCCTACTCTGGTCGAGGCGGCAGCCTGCAAGAAGTGGACATTACGCACTCTCAAACCAGGTCAGTGGTCGACATGATTTGTGAACATACCTTGGACCTGCATCAGCGTGGGCTGTCAAAGGAAATTCTTACCGTGGGCAATCACGCTGACGGCGTCTATCTTTATCTTAAACTGCGGGAGCAAGACCCGGCGCGGGCCAGCAAAGCCCTGGAACTACTCAGAATTAATGGCGGCAACAACTCAGGTATCAAGATAGGTGCCATTGATGACCTGGGGAATGTTCATCCGGACCAGTTCTGGTGGCACTACTCACTGGGCAATGTCCGCCAGCGAAAATTTGGCGATATCTGGACGGATACCTCGGAGCCGTTACTGCGAGGGCTGCGGAATCGCAGGGGATTGCTTAAGGGGCGCTGCGCCCGCTGCCAGCATCTTGACATCTGTAATGGCAACTTGCGGGTACGTGCCGAAGCAGTCTACGGTGACGTCTGGGCAGAAGACCCGGCCTGCTATCTCAGCGATGAAGAAATTGGAGTAATAAAATGACCGCAGAAATAGAAAACAGCTCAGAGAAGGGGGATATCATCAAGCCCAAGCTGCAACTCATCGCCTGGGAATTAACCCGCACCTGCAACCTGTTTTGTGCCCACTGCCGCGGTTCCGCCAGTGATGACCACTATCGCGGGGAACTTTCAACCGAGGAATGTTTCCGTCTCATCGACCAGATACTGGAAGTAGGTAAGCCGATTATTATCCTGACCGGTGGCGAGCCACTGGCTCGCCCGGACGTGTTAACCATCGGCAAATATGCCGCCCGCCAGGGGCTGAGGGTGGTCATGGGCAGCAACGGCACGCTGATTACCGAGGAAATGGCAGCTAAATTGAAGGATGTTCCGCTGGCTCGCCTCGGAGTAAGTCTGGATTTCCCTATTGCCCGGCTCCAGGATGATTTTCGCGGGCAAGCCGGCGCTTTTGCCGCGGCCGTGGCTGGTATCGCTCACGCCCGCCAGGCGGGCATCGAAATTCAGATTAACAGTACCATTACCCGGCGCAATGTTGGCTACCTGGATGAATTGCTGGCTCTGGCAATCGAGCTGGGGGCAGTTGCCTTTCACCCGTTTATGCTGGTACCCACCGGACGGGGCAAGGGCCTGGAATCGGTAGAACTCTCTCCCGAAGAGTACGAAAAAACACTGAACTGGATATATGATAAGCAAATGGACCTGGGAGACAGGATATTCTTTAAGCCCACCGATGTGCCGCACTACATGAGGGTGATGAAGCAAAGACAGAAACAGAGCGGCCAACTAAAATCAGAAACTACGGCCGGTCAACGCCCGATGCACACTGTCACCCGCGGCTGTCTGGCCGGTACCGGCTTCTGCTTTATTTCTTACCAGGGGGAGGTGAAGGGGTGCGGCTTCCTTGACGTGGTCGCGGGGAGCGTCAAAAAGGCAAGCTTTAGCCAGATTTGGTCTGATTCACCCTTGTTCTGCCAGTTGAGAGACCTCTCCAATCTCAAAGGGAAATGCGGTGTTTGTGAATATAAAAGAATTTGTGGCGGCTGTCGGGCACGAGCCTATGAAGCTAGCGGAGATTGTCTTGAAGCTGAGCCGTACTGTCTCTATGAACCGACGCTACCAGCCAGGGATTTAGCCCGGATAGATGGTTAGTATGGACCTCAACGGTATCGACCGAAAGTTACTTAACCTGCTGCAGGTGGAATTCCCGCTAACCAGAGAACCATTTGCCGACCTGGGATTACAACTGGGTATTGAAGCCGATGAAGTGCTTCACCGCATCGGGCAGTTAGAGGCAGAGGGAATTATCCGCCAAGTAAGCCCGATAGTAGATGGTCGCAAGCTGGGCTATCAGAGCACGCTGGCCGCCATGAGGGTGGCGGAGAGCCGCCTGGATGAAGCAGTAAAAGTTATTATCGAACACCCAGGAGTGAGCCACGCCTATGAACGGAACCACCACTTCAATTTCTGGTTTACCCTGGCAATTCCCCCGGGGGCAGACATCGATACCGAGCTACGGCGATTGACCACTCCCATTGGTGCTGAAGCCGTCTTTGCCCTGCCGGCGCTAAAGTTGTTCAAGCTACGTGTCTTTTTTAATATGGATGAAGATGAAGGGACAGCGGCCGCCAGCGAGGCACCGCCGGGTAAGACTCTTCCTGGAGAAGTCGAGCTTTCCCGGACAGAGAGGGCGGTCATCAACGAGCTACAACAAGACCTGCCGCTTATTCCCAGACCCTTTACCGCCATGTCAGCCCGGTTAGGTCTGGAGGTAGAAGACTTTTTAGCTCAGTGTCAATCACTGAAGCAACGGGGTATTATCCGGCGTTTTGCCGCGGCCCTCAACCACCGCAAGGCTGGCTTCACCGCCAATGCCATGACCTGCCTGGTGGCTCCAGTAGAGGCGGTGGATATTGCTGGTCAAAAGCTGGCTGCGCTAGGGGAGGTGAGTCATTGCTACCAGAGGAAGACCAACCCGCTGTGGCCATACAATCTCTTCGCCATGATACACGGCCACTCCAGAGAAATGTGCCAGGAGATAGCCGATAAGACATCCCGTGAAACTGGCCTTACCGATTATGTGCTGCTCTTCAGCACTAAAGAATTCAAAAAGACGAGGGTTAAATATCTGCTATGAAAAACCGGGAACCACCGGCCTATTATCCAATTTTCCTGAACATCAGCGGTAAAAAATGTGTGGTCGTCGGTGGTGGGGCGGTGGCTCTACGTAAAGTAAAGACACTGCTAGAGCACGGGGCTAGAGTTGAGGTAGTCAGCCCCGACCTCTGTCCCGAGCTAAGTCAGCTAGTAGCCAGCGGGCAAATACGTGTGCTTCCAAGGAGCTACCGGGCAGGGGACTTAGAGGACGCGGTCATTGCCATCGCCGCCACCAATGATAGCCAGACCAACCTGGAGGTAGTCAAGGAAGCCAGGGAAAAAGCGGTTCTGGTCAACGTGGTCGATGATACCGAGAGTTCTGACTTCATTGCCCCCTCTTATCTGCGCCGCGGTGATGTTACTATTGCCGTCTCCACCGGGGGAAGGAGCCCGGCCCTATCAAGGAAGATTCGAACCAGGTTAGAAAAGGATTTCGGGGAAGAGTATGCCTCTCTAGCCCGGCTGCTGGCTGAGGTGCGCACCGAAGTGAAGCGACAGGGAATTAAGGTTAATGGTGATGACTGGCAGGAAACCCTGGACTTAGGTTTACTGAGTGACTTGCTGAAGCAAGGAAACAGGGAAAAAGCCAGGGCTGTTTTACTGAACAACCTGAAGACACGGCAAGGGTAAATCAAATATAGCGAGGGCTTGTTTTCATGCAGGTTAGCCTGGTGGGCGTAAATCACCGAACGACGCCGGTCAGTGTCCGGGAGAAGGTAGCCGTTGGCGTGGAGCAGCTTGAGGATTGTCTCTCCCGGCTTCACAATTATGTCCCTCATGGTTTAATCCTGTCGACATGCAACCGCACCGAGGTCTACGCCACCAGCCGCGATGGTAAGCTCGGCGTCGAAGCGAGCATAAAGTTCCTCAAGGACCACTCCAATATGTCCGACGTCAGCTTGCTGCGCCATGTCTATATCCATCAGGGTCAAGCCGTGGTGGAGCAACTCTTCCAGGTCGCCTGTGGTCTTGACTCAATGATTATTGGCGAATTCGAGGTGCTGGGACAGGTAAACCACGCCCTGGAGGTTGCCGAGGGGGCCGGCATGGTAAACCCGCTGCTGCGTAACCTGTTTCTCAGTGCCATCAGGACCGGCCGCAGAGTCCGAGTGAAAACCGGGATTAGCAAAAATGCCCTTTCCGTCAGCTCGGTGGCAGTGGACCTGGCCGAAAGGGCTGTCGGCGACCTGGCTGGCTCTAAGATTATAGTCATTGGTGCCGGGGAAGCCGGCCGGCTGGTAGCCCAAGCTGCCAAGAAGAGAGGGGCCAATCAAATAGTGGTTGCCAACCGAACCCGGAAACGGGCGGCACCCCTGGCCAAGGCACTCGGTGCTACCGCCGTGGACCTGAAGAACCTGGAGAGCGAGTTGGTGACGGCCCACCTGGTAATTACCTGTACCGGAGCACCTTACCGAATACTGGATGCTGGTCGTGTCCGGGAGGCAATGAAGGCTCGCCCGGAGCTACCCCTGGTGATAATCGACATTGCCGTACCCCGGAATGCCGAGTCCTCAGTAGGAGAAATAGACAATGTTTTTCTCTATGATATCGATGACCTTACCGAGCTTTCCAATCAAAACTACCAGCAACGTGAGGGCGAAATTCAAGCGGCACTGGCAATTATAGCCGCTGAGGTAGATAAGTTTAACTCCTGGTGGCAGGCTCTGGAGGTCAGACCAATAGTCGGCGCCCTGATGAAAAAGGCTGACGATATACGCCAGGAACAATTGAACAAGACCTTAAGAAAGCTGCCGCCATTGTCTGATGAAGAGCGAGAGAGCCTGGAAGCGATGACCAGGTCAATTGTCAACAAAATACTTATGGAACCTATCGACCATCTCAAAACAAAGACAAATGGTAACCAGGATTACGCTGAGCTGGTCAGTGAGCTTTTCCAGTTGAACACGGAGCAGTGGGAGTGAGGACGAATATCATCGTTGGTTCCCGGGGCAGTAAACTTGCCCTGCTTCAGGCTGAGTTAGTCGCCGCTAAGATTAGAGAGGTCAATCCTCAGCTTAAGGTCAGCATCAGTAAAGTGGTAACCAGTGGTGACCGCGACCGCCGAACTCAGCTTAACCGCATGCCGGAGGTGGGGATATTCGTCAAGGAACTGGAGGAAGCCCTGCTCGATAATCGCGTTGATGTGGCAGTACACAGCCTCAAGGATGTGCCCACCGAAATCCCTGCCGGATTGTGTCTCCTGGCGGTGACCGAACGGCTTGACCCCAGGGATGTCCTGGTGGCTAAAGCAAGCCTTGACAAGCTGGCTCCCGGTTCTAAAATCGGCACCGGCAGTTTACGACGTGCCGTTCAGCTGGCACGATATCGCCCTCATCTTGAGGTCGGCAGCATCAGGGGAAATGTGGATACCCG
Organism: Chloroflexota bacterium; assembly: GCA_016199495.1. Lineage (GTDB taxonomy): Bacteria > Chloroflexota > Dehalococcoidia > Dehalococcoidales > UBA2162 > JACQGQ01. Next base: position 6,616 of record JACQGQ010000026.1, on the reverse strand, counting down.
TCTCGGGAAGGTTGCCTCCGGAGAGGTTGATGGTGTTATCGTGGCGGCCGCGGCGATGCTGCGGCTCGGTTGGCAAGACAGGATAACCGAATACCTGCCTTTAGAGTATTTCCTGCCGGCGGTGGGACAGGCAGCACTGGTAATAGAAGCGCGGTGCGATGATGCGGAGCTGGCCGAGCTTATTTCTCCGGTAAACCACCTCCCTACCTGGCAGGCGATAACGGCCGAGCGTGCTTTCCTCAGTGCCCTGGGTGGTGGCTGCCGTGCCCCTATTGCCGCCCTGGGGACGGTTCACGGCAATACCTTAAAGCTCGAAGGGATGGTCGCTGATACCAGTGGCAGGAAGATAATACAGACCTCGGAGGAAGGCAGTGCGCTAGCCGCCGAGCAGGTTGGTCTGCGACTGGCGCAGAAGATGCTGGCGATGGGGGCAGCTGAGATTATGGCTGAGGTCAACACCAGATGAAAACAGGTAAAGTCTATCTGGTTGGGGCGGGACCGGGTGACCCCGGCTTGATTTCGCAGAGAGGGCTTGAGTACCTGGCGCAGGCTGATGTCGTCATCTATGACCGCCTGCTCGATGAGCGGCTTCTGAGCTCAGCGCCGGCCGGGGCAGAAATAATATATGCCGGTAAGACTGCCGGACAACATAGCCGAGAGCAGGGTGAAATAAACCGGTTACTGGTGGAGAAGGCAAAAGAGGGCAAGACGGTGCTACGGCTTAAAGGCGGCGACCCATTTGTTTTCGGGCGGGGAGGTGAGGAGGCCGAAGCCCTGAAGGATAACCAGATACCATTTGAGGTGGTGCCGGGGGTATCGTCGGCGATAGCCGTTCCCGCTTATGCCGGTATTCCGCTAACCCATCGTGGGCTGGCATCGTCTTTTGCCGTGGTTACCGGACACGAGGACCCTGGCAAGGACAGGTCAAGCATTGCCTGGGAAAAGCTGGCGACAGGAGTGGATACTCTGGTCTTTCTTATGGGTATGCACAACCTGCCTGAAATAGTGACCAAACTGCGGGCACACGGCCGACCGGCTGATACTCCGGTCGCGGTGATTCAGGATGGCACCAAAGTGGAGCAAAAAACGGTGGTCGGCAGCCTGACTGATATTGTCGCCAGGGTGAAAAAACACCGTCTCAGCTCGCCGGTAGTGATTGTCGTTGGTGAGGTGGTCAAACTCAGGGAAAAGCTCGGCTGGTTTGAGAACCGCCCGCTTTTTGGCAAACGCATCCTGGTCACCAGAGCACGGCATCAGGCAAGTGCTTTGAGCCGACTTCTCTCGGAACAGGGGGCTCAGCCCATCGAGCTGCCAGCTATCGATATCAAAGCGACTGCCAACAGCGCAGAGCTGGACGGGGCGATATTAAATCTAGAGCGTTACCAGTGGCTCGTCTTTACCAGTGTCAATGGTGTTGAGGCCTTCTTCCAGCGACTAAACAGCCTGGATTTAGATAGCCGCGCCCTTAAAAATCTTAAAATCGGGTCTATCGGACCGGCCACCGCCCAGGCTCTGGAGAAGAGGGGGATAACCCCCGATTATCTCCCTGAAGTTTATACGACTGAAGGTCTGCTCGAGGGACTGAGCCGTTGTGATATTGCCGGACAACGATTTCTGCTCCCCCGGGCTGACATCGCTGACAAGGAGCTAACCCGGGGGATTAGCCGGTTTGGTGCTGAAGTGCACGAGGTAACCAGTTATAGAACCGTCCCGGCCACGGAAGCTATCTCCCGAGCTCGGGAGATGCTTCTGGCAGGTAAAATCGATGTCGTTACCTTCACCAGTTCGTCAACAGTATCTAACCTGGTAGCCGCTTTTAGGGGAGAACCGCCAGCGATAAATAGCGCCAAAGTCGCCTGTATCGGCCCCAAAACGGCTGATACCGCCGCTGGCGCCGGGCTGAAAGTGGATATCGTGGCCCGGGAACACACCATACCTGGCTTGGTAGCCGCCATAGAAGAGTATTTCAGAAAGGGGACTTAGATGACAGGTTTTCCTCAGCTACGCTGGCGCCGCCTTCGCCGCACGGAGGCACTAAGGGCATTAGTCCGCGAGAACCGCGTCGAGATTGGGAACCTGATTTACCCGCTCTTCATCGTCGAGGGTAGCGGCATCAAGCAAGCAATAGCTTCCATGCCCGGCATCTTTCACTTCTCCATTGACCAGTTACCCCGGGAGGTTGAGGAAATAGCCGAGCTGGGAATTCCGGGGGTGCTTCTCTTCGGGATACCGGAAGAAAAGGACGAAGTTGCCTCATCGGCTTATCATCCGCAGGGGGTTATCCAGCAGGCGATAGGAGCCATCAAGCAATCAGTGCCGCAGCTTCTGGTAGTGACCGATGTCTGCCTCTGTGAATATACCAGCCACGGGCACTGCGGCATCATCGTTAATGGCGACGTCGATAATGACCAGACATTACCACTGCTGGCGAGGACGGCGCTATCGCATGCCGAAGCTGGTGCCGATATCGTCGCCCCCTCGGATATGATGGACGGCCGGGTGAAGGCAATTCGAGGGGCGCTGGACGAAGAGGGATTACAGCATATTCCTATCCTCTCTTACGCCGCCAAATATGCTTCTGCCTTTTACGGGCCCTTCCGTGAAGCGGCGGAATCGACACCGCAGTTCGGTGACCGCCGTTCCTACCAGATGGACCCGCCGAATCTGCGGGAGGCATTGCGGGAGGTCGAGCAGGACATTGCCGAGGGGGCAGATATTATCATGGTCAAGCCGGCCCTGGCTTACCTGGATGTGATACGGCAGGTGCGTGACAGATTTAACTACCCCCTGGCAGCCTATAACGTCAGTGGCGAGTACGCTATGGTGAAAGCCGCCGTACAGCAGGGCTGGCTGGACGAGAAGGCAGTCGTCCTCGAGATTCTGACGGCTATCAAGCGGGCCGGGGCTGACATCATCATCACTTACCACGCCAAGGAGGTTGCCCGGTGGTTACGGCAGGCTCCATAAGGACAGGCTCATGAATAAGTTCGAACATTCCCAAAAACTTTTTCATGAAGCCCAGCACTATCTACCCGGTGGCGTCGATAGCCCGGTACGCGCCTTCAAGGCGGTTGGCGGCACTCCTCCTTTTATCGTAAGGGGGCAGGGTTCCCGAATCTACGATGAGGACGGTAATGAATTCATCGATTATGTCGGCTCCTGGGGGCCCCTGATTCTGGGACACTCTCGTCCCCGGGTAGTTGACGCCCTGAAACAAGCCATCGAGCGGGGGACGAGCTTTGGCGCGCCGACGCAGTTGGAGACAACCCTGGCAAGAAAAATCTGTAGTGCCATGCCCGCGATAGAAATGCTCCGCTTTGTCAACTCGGGGACGGAAGCGACGATGACGGCCCTGCGCCTGGCACGAGCCTTCACCGGCCGGGACAAGATTATTAAGTTTGCCGGCGGCTATCATGGACACGCCGATGGACTGCTGGCTAAAGGCGGCTCAGGGCTGGCAACCCTGGGAATACCTGACTCCCCGGGTGTACCGCTGAGTTATGCCCAGAATACCCTGGTAGCCCCCTACAACAATGCTGAGGCGGTCGAGCAACTTTTCCAGCGCTATCCTGGAGAGATTGCCGCCGTAATCGTCGAGCCGGTGGCGGCTAATATGGGGGTTGTATCACCCCAGCCAGGCTTTTTAACCAGCCTGCGCCGATTAAGCAGTGAATTCGGCGCCCTGCTTATTTTTGACGAGGTTATCACCGGTTTTCGTGTCGCCTATGGAGGAGCGCAAGCCCTTTATGGTATTGCCCCGGACCTGACCTGCCTGGGGAAGATTATTGGTGGCGGGCTGCCGGTGGGGGCTTATGGCGGTCGGCGGGAGATTATGGAGATGATGGCGCCGGCAGGGCCGGTTTATCAGGCCGGGACCTTGTCAGGGAATCCGCTGGCGATGACGGCGGGCATCGAGACACTCAAGGTCCTGAGCCAGCCTGGAGTCTATCACCAGCTCGAAAAAAGGGCATCAAGTTTGGCGAAGGGGATAGCTGAAGCGGCGTCTAAGGCTGGTATCAGCTTACGTGTTGCCCGTGTGGCTTCACTGCTGACTGTTTTCTTTACCGGTCAGCCGGTGGTTGATTACGAATCAGCCAAGCAAGCCGAGACGACGCTTTTTGGCCGGTTCTTCCAGCAGCTATTGTCACAGGGCATATACTGGCCGCCATCCCAGTTTGAAGCGGCCTTTATCTCTCTGGCTCATAGCGATGAGGACATCCAGCTCACCATCAGGGCGATTGATAAGGCATTAAGCTTCCTGAAATCGAAAGGATTAGGACACAGTTAATTATGAACATTACCGTAATACCGCTTATATCGGCTATTATCAGCCTTGTCTTCGCCGTAACAGTTCTTGACCAGTTCTTTGCCCGGAGAAAACCCTACCAACTCATCTGGGCTATGGGTTTGCTGATGTACTTTATCAGTACCGGGGCGGAGTTCTGGGTAGGGATATGGGGGTTAAACCAGGTAATCTATCGGTTATGGTATTTATTCGGGGCGATGTCTGTGGCGGCATACCTGGGAATGGGCACCCTCTATTTACTGGCGCGGCGCCGCGTGGCTAACATCATTATGGCAATTTTGCTGGCGGCATCGGTCTATGCCGCCTTTAGAGTCTTTACTGCCAGCATTGACCTGAACGGCCTGTATTATCTTTCCGTCCGTGTTATACCCCAGGAGATGAGGCTGATGACCCCTTTCTTCAACACCTTCGGCACGATTGCCCTGGTGGGAGGGGCGCTCTACAGTGCCCGAGTCTTCTGGCGGCATAGGGTCATGTCTCACCGGGTGGTTTCCAACAGCCTGATTGCTGCTGGAGCCATGTTAGCCGCTGCCGGCGGAATGCTGGAAAGGTTCGGAGTGTCACCCATTATCGCTCGACCCTCCCTTGAATTAGTCGGGATTATCATCCTCTTCGCCGGTTTTTTACGGAGTCGGGAGATACTTGGCTTCTACCGCTTCCCCCTTATCCACGGATTCAGCAAGGCATCGGTTGATTGAGACCAGGCTCATCAGCGCGGGGCAGAGCTTTATCACCCAGCCCGACACGAATACCCCGACAGGGCAGTCGGAGAGAACGCCGAACTAACGCCAGCGGCTCCCTACCGTAGCTATCAGGCTGAGGATAAAGCACCAGAAAGTACTATTTTGTTTCCAGCCGAGGCGACTTAGCTCTTACCAATCCTGAACATCTTGGTGCCACATACCGGGCAGACCCCCTGGGTTGCCGGCCGGCCGTTCTTCATAGTTATCGCCCGGGTATTTCTCATTTCTCTTTTGACGCGACACTTCATACAGTATGCTTGCACTTTATAACTCCCCCTTTTTATTGAAGATTCTGGTCAAGAATAAACCATTGCCTACTCAAATGTCAATAGTCCCTCGATTATATCTTATTATTAGTCTCGTCTTCAACTTAGCTTCTTACCCGGTAGTCAGACTCGGGAGATTCAGTTCCTCCCGTTTCGTTCTGTAACTAATCCAAGACATATATCAGGCTTGATAGCCACCGCCTAAAATGCTAGAGTTTGACCGGGGAGGGCGTTTTCGAGGACAAGACCGTGAAGTATGAAGCATCTAGAGGACAAATTTAAGGGATTCAAAAATCTCAGCCTCTACTACCAGTACTGGCTACCAGCCAGTAAAGCCAAAGCCATATTGTTAATTGTCCACGGCCTGGCTGAGCACAGCGGGCGCTACCTTAACCTGGTTAACCACTTCGTTGCCAGGGGCTATGCGGTCTACGGTTTTGACCAACGAGGACACGGCAAGTCACCGGGCCTGCGGGGACACGTTAAGCAATTTTCCTGCTTCGTCAACGACGTCAAAATCTTTCTAGGTATTATACGCAGTCAGCATCACGATACCAGGATTTTCATGGTCGGCCACAGTGTTGGAGGAACGATTGCTACTGCTTATGCGGTACATCATCAGGACAAATTTGACGGGCTCATTCTTTCTGGAGCAACCCTTAAGACAGGGGCTAGCATATCGTCGGGACTAATTATCATCGCCCGCGCCCTCTCGCTAGTCCTGCCAAAAATAGGGCTCTATAACATTGATGCCTCCGCTATCAGCCAGGACAAAGCCGTGGTGGCTGCCTATGTCAACGACCCGCTTGTTTATCGAGGTAAGGTCCGCGCCCGGTTAGGTAGTGAACTGATAAAGACGCTAGAGATACTGCCGCGCCAGATGTCAAACATCTACTTACCCCTCCTGATTATGCACGGTACTGCCGACCGATTATCCGACCCAAAAGGCAGCCAGCTATTGTATGACAGGGTAAGCTCTAAAGATAAGACGTTGCATCTGTATGATGACTTCTACCACGAGATTTTCAATGAGCCGGGGCGCGCCCAGGTATTTGCCGATATGGAAGCCTGGTTAGCCTCTCGTATCTAGCCAGGTTAAGCCCGATTATAGTACAGTGACCGGCACCAGCTAAGTCTAACTGTAGCCATTATGCCTTCACTAAATGTATCGCCGCTGGAACCTTAGCCAGTGTTCAGTCTCATAAATAGCTTTCATCAACAGCCCAAACTATTTACTCACCTCACCCCCTGTGTCCCCCTCTCCTTGAAAGGAGAGGGGGAAGAGATTTTAGAGAGGGGGC
>JACQGQ010000031.1 GCA_016199495.1 Chloroflexota bacterium | reverse complement strand
TTATTAACCTCACCCCCTTAATCCCCTTCAGGGGAAACAAAGAAAGAGGGGTTATCGCCCCTCTGAGACACCTTGAAATTAAGGAGAGTTTAAGAGAGGCGAAGCCTCTCTTAAAGAAATCACTCCCCCTTCCCTTAGTAAGGGAAGGGGTTCAGGGGGATGGGTTACTAAACGACTTCATATCAGTGAAGACTGGGAGAGGGTTATCAGTGCCGGAGAAACGGATTGTCTTAAGGAACTGCGGGATTATCGACCCCGGGGAAATAGCCACCTCCCTGGCTAGGGATGGTTTCAAGGCGTTAGAGAAAGCCCGGAACGAGATGACGCCGCCGCAGGTAATAGAGCAAATAAAGGCATCGGGGTTGAGGGGGCGGGGAGGCGCCGGCTTTCCCTGTGGACTGAAATGGGAACTAGCCCAAAAAGCCGCCGGGGATGAGAAATATGTTATCTGTAACGCTGATGAAGGTGAGGTGGGTACGTTCAAGGACAGGTACATTCTGAAAAATGACCCGTTCACCCTCATCGAGGGGATAGCCATAGCGGCTTACGCCATCGGGGCGAAGCGCGGCTATGTCTATTTGCGGGCGGAATACCACTACCTGCTTGATGTACTCAGAGAAGCTATTACTCAAACCAGAGAGACAGGATTTTTGGCTCATTTCGATATTGAGATTCGCCTGGGCGCCGGTGCCTATGTCTGCGGTGAGGAGTCAGCCCTGATGGATTCCATCGAGGGTAAGCGGGGAGAGGTTCGTTACCGGCCCCCCTTCCCTCCGGAAAAAGGGCTGTGGGGCAAACCGACCGTCATCAACAATGTCGAAACCCTGATGAATATCCCTCAAATCATCCTTAACGGCGCCGATTGGTTTAAGCAGATAGGCACTGAGCAGAGCAAAGGCACCAAGGTCTTCTCGGTGAGCGGGGATGTGAAAAAGCCCGGCGTCTATGAATTAGTCATGGGCAGCCGGTTGCGGGAATTAGTTGAGGGATTAGCCTTAGCGGAAAGGGTTAAGATGATTCAAATAGGCGGCGCCACGGGGAGAATCATACCTTATGAGATGATAGACACCCCCCTCGCTTTTGAAAACATTCTCGGTGCTGGAGCCATCATCGTCTTTGATGAAAGTAGAGACACGATAGATATCGTCTATCGAACCCTGGAGTTTCTTGCCGAAGAATCCTGCGGCAAATGTAGCCCCTGCCGCGAGGGAACTGAAGTTATGGTCGAAATTCTGGAAAGATTCAACCAGGGGGAGGCTACGGAGAGGGATATTATAACCTTAGAGCAGTTATCCCAGGCGATGATACTTTCCTCATTGTGTGGTCTGGGGCAGGCGGCGCCCAACCCCGTATTAGACAGCTTACGCTATTTCCGGAACGATTACCAAAACCGAATCAAACAAAAGTAAGGTGGGATAGTAAAATGTTAATGGTTACCGAACAAAAACCGCTGGCAGAGGTCAGCCAACTAATCGATAAGTGCCATAAGGTCTACCTTATTGGCTGCGGCACTTGTGCCACCACGCTGCACACCGGTGGCAAATCCGAGGTTATTGAGATGAAACGCCAGCTTGAAGATGCCGCTAAAGAAATTACCGGCTGGATGGTAATCCCAACCACCTGTGACACGCTGACCAGGGAGGCCCTGGCGGAGAACACCGCGGCTATCGAGGCGGCTGACTGTATCCTGGTGATGTCCTGTGCCCTCGGCGTCCAGATGGTCGCCCGTTTTAGTGATAAACCTGTCTACCCGGCACTCAATACCTTATTTTTGGGTATGGAAGGGAATCCGGGTTTTCTCAACGAGGCCTGTATACAATGTGGTGAGTGTGTCATTGGTCAGTATGCGGCTATCTGCCCGGTGACCACGTGCGCCAAGGGACTATTGACCGGTGCCTGCGGCGGCGCCAGGGGGGGCAAGTGTGAGCAACAACCCGAACATGACTGTGCCTGGATTCTTATCTACGAACGACTAAAGAAATTGGGTATGCTCGATAAACTAAAGGAGGCGGCTTCGCCCAAGGATTACAGCAAAATGAAAAGGCCGCGCCAGTTGGAACTGACACCGCTTTAATAGTGGCTACCGGTTTACAACCAACCGATTGAATGGAGATAGATAAAATGAGCTTGCAGTCATCCTTAGAGTCAGGGAAATTTGTCATCACGGCTGAGGTTGCTCCGCTAAAAGGTACCGACACCACCGAGATAATCGAGGTGGCTGAGCTTTTACAGGGAAGAATTACTGCAGCCAATGTTACCGACCAGCAAAGCTCGGTGATGAGACTCGGCTCACTGGTTGTCAGTTATTTGCTAAAAGAGAAAGGGCTAGAACCGGTATTCCAGATGACCTGTCGCGATCGGAACCGAATAGCCTTGCAATCGGACCTGCTCAGTGCCTCCGTCCTCGGCATTAAAAATGTCCTGGCTCTCACCGGTGATGTCGCCTCACTTGGCGACCATCCTCAAGCCAAGCCGGTTTTCGACTTGGATTCAGTGCTTCTTCTGCAGGTAATAAGGCGACTAAACGAAGGCTACGATATGGCCGGCAATGAATTAAAAGGGAAGCCAAGCTTCTTCCCCGGGGCGGTAGTGAATCCCGGGGCTGATACTGAAGCTGCCCTCGAACTACAGATTATCAAAATGGAGAAGAAAGTCGCGGCTGGTGCCAGATTTATCCAGACCCAGGCTATTTATGACGCTGACAGCTTTGCTAAATTTATGAAGAGGGTCGAGGGATTCAAAGTACCTGTCTTAGCCGGAGTAATACCCCTGAAATCGGCGGGTATGGCTCGATTTATGAATAAGAATGTCGCCGGCATCCTGGTACCTGAGCATTTGATTAAAAAGATGAACGAAGCTGAAAATAAAACCGAAACCGGAATACAGATTGCCGCCGACCTCATGAAGGAGCTCAAGGATATCTGCCAGGGGATTCATATTATGGCTATCGGCTGGGAGAAAAAGGTACCCCAAATACTGGACGCCGCTGGACTTTAACGCTATCGTGGTTGGTAAGTAATCCCAGGGAGTCTGGTTGCCAGATGCAGAGCAAGCGTTTGCCACTGCCGGAGCAAAAGAATTATGACCGTGCCTACGAGCTGGCTTACAGACTGGCCGTGGAACAACTGGCCAGAATTGATGACATTGAGCAGCAGTGCCGCCAGAGTGGCAGCCAGTACCAGGTAATAGATTCCCAAAAGACAATCCTCATCCAGTATCTAAACCAATCATACCTCATCACTTTTCCCGATACCGAGATTTCATTAGTCAATAGCGCTGAAAAGGTGGCAACCCGGGACAAGGTTCTCATCCTTCACTATTTTACCTCGGCAAAAGGTACCCCGATTGCCAACCGGTTGATTACCTTCCGGGAATTACCGGAAGGAAGCGCCTACTTTCCCACATTCTCCAAGAGGACTATCCAACCCCTCCTGGAACACTTCGGCAAAGAACCCCATCGCCTGATAGAGGCCGGAGGAAAGCTGGGCGGTCATAAGACAGACTATGGCGATGCGGCAGTAACCATCAATGCTTTCAGCCGCGTGCCGATAACTATCATCCTGTGGCGGGGCGATGATGAATTTGTCCCCCAGGGGAACATAGTCTTTGATGCTACCATTTCCGACTACCTCCCCACTGAGGATATCACTGTGCTTTGTGGCACCATTGCCTGGCGGTTGATTAATTATCTCAGGTAAGCCCGAGCCCGACGGTATGCTATAATTACTCTATAATTACTATTGACCTCACTTAACCTTACCGTAAAATTTTAGGTTTTCCCTGATATTTAAAGGGTAAGAAGCTATGAAATAAGCTTTTTGTTTAGTCGGTATTATTCGGTACTATTATGAAAGTAACATCAATAATTCTGGCTGGTGGCAAAAGCCGGCGCCTGGGCCGGCATAAGGCGCTGGAAACTATCGCTGGTAAAAGCCTGATTGGGTGTGTTACCGAACGGCTCAGACCACTAACTAACCAGCTTCTGATTGTAACCTCTCGAGAACAGCTTGACCTCCCCGGCGCTGGTAAGGCGAGAATCCTGGTCGACCTTTACCCTGACAGGGGGCCCCTTGGCGGCATCTATACCGGCTTGCTGGCGGCCCGGTCTTCACACAGCATTATCGTCGCCTGTGATATGCCTTTTTTAAATACTGAACTACTGGGCTATATGGTTGAGCTATCCGCTGATTTTGATGTCGTTGTCCCCCGATTAGGCGAAGGAATGGTGGAGCCACTCCACGCCATTTACTCCAAGAGCTGCCTGGATATTATGAAAGCCCAGTTGGAGCATAACCAGCTAAGAGCCGATGCCTTTTTTGGCAACATACGTATCCGATATGTCGAACGAGCCGAATGCCGGAGATTTGACCCTCAACTCTTATCTTTTTTAAACATAAATTATCAGTCGGACCTGGAGCGGGCGATTGTCCTGGCTACGAAAGCCAGATAGTAAACTAAAACAGGTCAGGTGCCGGTGATGGCATCAATACCCTGTGAGGATTGAGTGATATGAAAATCATAGACTATATGCAGAGATATGATTATGAACAGTTGGTCTTCTGTTGCGATACCGGTACCGGGCTTAACGCCATAATCGCTATCCACGATACCACCCTCGGCCCGGCGCTGGGCGGCGCTCGAATGTGGCCCTACCAATCCGAGGAGGCGGCTATTCTAGATGTGCTCCGCCTTGCCCGGGCGATGACTTACAAGGCTGCGGCGGCCGGGCTTAATCTTGGTGGGGGCAAAGCCGTCATCATCGGTGACCCGGCTAAGGATAAAAGTATTGGCTTGTTCCGCTCCCTGGGCAGGTTCATCGAATCACTCAATGGCAGGTATATCACCACCGAGGATGTGGGCACTTCAATCGACGATATGCAGCATATCAGAGCCGAAACCACTCACGTAACCGGCTTACCTCTTAGCTGGGGTAGCAGTGGTGACACATCACCCCTGACCGGCTTTGGCGTTTACCAGGGGATGAAGGCCTGTGTCAAGGAGGTCTTTGGCGCCGATTCCCTCCAGGGCCGAACCGTGGCCATTCAAGGCTTCGGTAAGGTCGGCTCACACCTTGCCAGATATCTCCACGATGAGGGGGCAAGGATAGTCGCCACTGACGTTAATGAAGAAGCCAGCCAAAGGGCACAGCAGGAATTCGGCGCCACCCTGGTAAATGCCGATGAGATTTACGATGTCGAGTGTGACGTATTCTCACCCTGCGCCCTCGGTGCCGTCCTCAATGCTCGAACCATCCCCCGGCTCAAGTGCCAGATAGTGGCCGGCGGTGCCAACAACCAGCTTGAGGAGGACGAAGACGGCGACCGGCTACAGCAGAGAGGGATTCTCTACGCCCCGGACTACATTATAAATGCCGGCGGCATTATTAACATATCGGTCGAACTCACCGGCTACGACCCCGAGCTGGCCAGAACTCAGGTAGCCGAGATATACCATACCATGGCCAGGGTTATAGCCCTGGCCAAGCTGGAGGGAATCTCTACGGCCAGAGCCGCCGACAGGCTTGCCCGAAACCGCATCGAAGAGGCGAGGAGGGTAAGGAGGATATACCTTTGACTATGAATAGATGGTATAATGCAAGCAGTGCCAGCCGGTGCTTACTCAAACACGGCCGCCAGAGAACCGAACCCGAGTAAAATTATTACCTGGTTCAGGCGGTAACTTTCCCGGTTGAGCAATGGTGAAGCCAAAGGAGACTTGGTATGAGCGATGTCCTAAATGAAGCCTATGGTATTGTCCAGTGCAAGGAATGCCCCTGGTATAAATCCTGTGTGGCGCCGATGAGATTCACCGCTGAGGATATCCGTCGGCAGCTAGAGTCATCAGCACCAGGGATGAATACCCCGTCACCAGTCGACCTTAGTATGCAAAGCCTTTTATCCAGCATGGCCACGGCTGCTCAAAACTCACTGCTGGAAGGTTGCCCCGTCTTCATTGACCGCCTGCGGGCTAACCCCAATCTTGCCCAGAGCATAAAGGAGATGATGCGAAATTGGGGCAAAGAAGAATAAACGAGATTATTCGGTTTTGGTTGATGGTGTCATTGCGAGACCATTCCGCCACAGGCGGAAGGCGAAGCAATCTGTGTGGGGGTGAAAGGGTACCCCCAAAGAAACTAAAGAGGTAATGGAAGAAGTCGAGCCGGGGGGCAAGATGATGACAGATGAAGATAAGCAGGTAAAGGAAAAATTACTGGCTGAGCTAAAACAGCGGGCTGAAAAAATAAGGGAGATGGGTGGCAGTGAACGGGTGGAGGCACAGAAAAAGAAGGGTAAGCTAACGGCTCGTCAGCGCATAGATACCCTGTTGGACCAGGGAACCTTCCGTGAGATTGGTCTGTTCGCCAAAAGCCGAGGTGCCGATAGCAAAGTAGCCGCCGATGCCGTCATTACCGGTTACGGGAAGATTGATGGCCGCAGGGTATATATCTTCTCCCAGGATTTTACCAGCACGGGCGGCACTTTATCAGAAACACACGCCCAAAAGATTTGCCGGGTAATAGATAGCGCCATGAAAGATGGCTGCCCTGTTATCGGCATAAATGATTCGGGGGGAGCCCGGATTCAGGATGGCGTGGATGCTCTGTCCGGCTATGGTCAAATTTTCCTGAGAAACACGTTAGCCTCCGGGGTCGTCCCCCAGATATGTGCCATCGTCGGTCCCTGTGCCGGGGGTGCCGTCTATTCCCCGGCACTGATGGATTTCATATTTATGGTCAAGGGTATCAGCCATGCCTTTATCACCGGACCGAGGGTGGTCAAGGCAGCCATGGGACAGGAGATTAGCGAGGAAGAGCTTGGCGGCGCCCTTGTCGCCCAGAAAAAAGCCGGCGTTGCCTGTCGCTCAGAAAATAGTGAGGATGAATGCTGGCAAAACATCCGGGAGTTGCTCAGCTATTTGCCACTGAGTAACCGGGACAAGCCCGGGAGGGTTGACTGGGGAGATAGTCCAGACCGTAAAGACACCTCTCTCTTCGATATTGTCCCGGCCAATCCAAGCAAGCCATACGATATGCATAAGATAATCGAGAGTGTCTTTGACCGGAGGCAAGCTGGTCAGAAAAACTATTTCGAGTTGTTCCCCCTGTTTGCCACTAATATCATCACCTGTTTCTCCCGGCTGAATGGCTGCCCCGTGGGTATCATCGCCAACCAACCGATGTCAAAGGCGGGCTGTCTCGATATCGATGCCAGTGACAAGGCATCCCGGTTTATCAGATTCTGCGATGCCTTTAATATCCCGGTTATCAACCTGGTTGATGTGCCCGGATACCTGCCGGGCACAGAACAGGAGTGGGGTGGCATCATCAGGCATGGGGCAAAGATGCTCTTTGCCTATTCCGAGGCAACAGTACCGAAGCTGACCCTGACCCTTAGAAAAGCCTATGGCGGTTCCTATCTCGGCATGTGTTGCAAGGATTTGGGGGCTGATGCCGTCTTCTGCTGGCCGACCACTGAGCTGGCGGTGATGGGGGCGGAGGGGGCCGCCCCGATAATCTTCCGAAGAGAGCTGGAAACAGCCGATGACCCGGAGAAACTGTTACAGGAAAAAATTAAGCAGTACCGGGAGGAATTTGCCAATCCCTATAAAGCCGCCGAGCACCTCCATGTTGACGACGTCATCGACCCGGCCGAGACGAGACCGAGGCTGATAGCCGCCCTGGAAATGGCGATGAATAAAGTAGAAGACAGACCCAGCAAGAAGCACGGCATTATGCCGACGTGATTTTTGGGGGTATTTCTAAATCCATCCCCCTGACCCCCTTCCTTTGATAAAGGAAGGGGGAAGTTTTTTTAAAAGAGGGTGGCGCTAAAGCGCCACCCTCTTAAACACCATGTGGCTTATTTTTAGATATTTTGCTAGCCCACATTGGAAGCATTCCGAACTTTTCTTTGAGAAAAAGGGGTTGATACCAGCGTTGCAGGAGTTGTTGCTAGCCCAAGTTGTTCAATATATAGAACTTTCAGGGTAGAGTTTGCATTTGTCTGATGCGTTCCGTCCACTGGGCTGAGATTTGGACAAACTTGCTAAGGCGAAGAAGGTGCAGGTGCCTGCTGCCCAGGAGGTGGCTGTTGCCCAGGTGGTGGTCCAATCTGTATGGCAAAAGCAGGTTGACCGCCCATTATACGTACTTGAGCTTGTCCTAAATTATTTTCTGTGATCCTGACCGTAGGCGTATTGGATAAGGTCAAATCATACGCCGCCCAGATTTCATCAACTAGGTCTAGAAGTACTGGGTCATTTGCTAAAGAAGTAGCGTGAACATTTAAGCGCTGGAGTGTAGGTAAATCTACCCTTGCCCCGTGGGATAGCCAACGGCTAGATTCACTTAGGGCATCGGCTATGCCCTGTGCCCTTGCCTGAGCCATGGGATCTCCAGCAAACATATATCGAGTTAAGAAACTTATTACAAGCTGTCTGCCAAATTGCCTGGCATTTTCGCACTGAACTAGCAATGCTGGTCCCATTGTTGCTAAGATTGGGCCCCATAGTGTTATTTTCTGTGGATCTGCTGGAATCCCACGGCTTGGATTGCCAAGAATCTCATCCTTTATCTGCTGGAACTGTGAGATGATGGCATCAGCCGAAGCCACCATATTTCCCACAATCATTTGTGGGTCGATAGGCCCTAATTCAGCATTTGGATGTAAAATAACTTCATTGCCTAAAAGAGCAAGCATCGTCCCAGCGCTCTTTGCGATATGTGGGACAATGAAGCGAACAGGGTTAAACTTGGGACGAATTACACTGGCGATTCCTTCTACTGCCTCTGATATTCCGCCAGGGGTATGCAATATGATATCGAGTGCCCCGGGAGGTAATTTATCTGTAACTGTCTCAAATGCCTTTATGTCTGCAAAATCGATCATGATGGCCTGTGGTGGTAATACTTTGCTCGGTATGGTGCAAGCGGAGGCATGGACGACAATAGAATGACCAGTGAATTGTTGCATCTGTGCCAACTTAGCACGGCGTACAGCATCAAAACTGGGAGGTTTCTGAGCATTTATTTGGTCTGCCACTCTTAGCCAAGCTGGCTTTTGGGGAAGTGAAACATTCACTTACACCTGCTCTCCTGTAGACGAAGAAGCTCCACCCTGAGTTGGCTGAGGATACATAGAAAGTCTAATTTGATGTTGAGTAGCCATCACTGTGAGCTTCTCGATAAGCCCAGGGTGTAGGGTCTCAAAGTTTGCTAAAGCATCTTTGACCCATTGTGTTTCATCCTGCTTTCCTTTCTTTTTTGCTTCTGTCATATATCGTCTCCATAATGGTTAATCATTATGCCGTTTTGTTTATTACATTATATCATAATATCATATCACAAATTTCATGGTGCCTTCCAAATCCAATTGGTAGCCCACATTGGATTCGAACCGGAAGGGGCGTCTAAGAGGGGGCGTTAGCCCCTCTTTTTTATTTCTCCCCCTCTCCTTAGAAAGGAGAGGGGGATTAAGGGGGTGAGGTTAAGAAAACGGGGGTTTTTGGGGGGTGGTGCCATTGTGAGCCGACCCGCCTGCCATAGTTCAGGAGGAACGGCAGGCAGGAGGCGAAACAATCTCTAAGAATGATACGGATTGCTTCGTCGTCCCGATTCTATCGGGACTCCTCGCAATGACAGTTTACCGGATAATCCTTCAGTATGATAGAATTGGAAGGAGTTATCGGTAGGAAGGCAAACCTTGTTATACATATTATCAGGTCAGGATGATTTTTCCCTTACCCAGGCGCTTGAGGCGATAAAAAGGGAGATAGGCGACCAGGCAGTTTTAGCCGGCAGCATCACCACACTCGATGGCACACAGGTAACCTTAAACCAATTAAGACCTGTTTGTGAGACACTACCCTTTCTGGCGGGAAAGCGCCTGGTCATCATCAAAGGGCTACTGGAGCGCTTTGAAGTCAAAGGCAGGCCCAGCCGCCAGCCGAAAACGACACGAACCAGCCAGCCAGACGAGTATAAATCACTGGGCGACTATATCAGTAAGGTACCGGATAGCACGGTAGTAGTGCTACTGGACGGTAGAATAGCCAGCAATAACCCCCTGTTTAAGGCGCTCGCTGGTAAGGCAGTGGTAAAGTCTTTTCCGCTACTGAAGGAGGCGCAACTCCGCCAGTGGCTGCGAAAACGTGTGGCGGAGGAGGGTGGCAGCATGTCACCACAGGCAGTGGATTTGCTGGCTAAACTGGTGGGCAGCAACCTCTGGGTTATTGCCAGCGAGATTACTAAACTGGTGCTGTTTACTTCCGGCCGCCGTATTGAGGAAGACGATGTTAAAGCCCTGGTAAGCCATACTCAGCAGGCTAATGTTTTTGCTATGGTTGATGCTATCGTTGAGTTCCAAGCCGAGCTAGCCGAACAACTATTACAGCGCCTATTACAAAGTGGCACCGCTCCCGCCTTTCTCCTGGTAATGCTATCGCGACAGGTGCAAATGATAGCTAGAGCCAAGGAGTTAGGCAAACAGAGAAAACCCGCAACAGAGATTCAGAGCAGGTTGGGTTTACCCTCAGAGTTTGCTCTACGCAAGACATTAGAACAAGCCGGCCGCTATTCTTTAGCGCGGCTCAGAGGGGTGTATCAGCAACTCCTGGAGACTGACCTTTCGATTAAGACCGGGAAATATGGTGATGAGCTTGCCCTGAATATTCTGGTTGCCGAGCTGTGTCAGCGAGGCAAAACCGATGTCACCCATCCCAGACGTGGACGAAACTGAAACATGAGGCCGGATCGAAGACATCCACTTGAGAAAATAGCGACCAGCTTTGCCGCAGGTCAAAACCTGACAATGCGGCTGAGTATTGATTTCTACGGAAAACCGGGTCAATGCGCTGGCTTTACCTCCTCATCTAGCTGTGCTAAAATTAACTGCTGAGGAAAGAATCGATGCCAATCTATGAATATCGCTGCCATGGCTGTCATCGTCGGGTTAGTATCCTTGTCCGTAGTCCCTCTGAGTCCTCGATAACCTGTCCCAGCTGCGGCAGCCTCGAGCTAAATCGCCTCTTCTCCGCCTTCTCCATCCGCAAGTCAGACCAGGCTGTTTATGAAGGTATTCTATCTGATTCCCATTTAGTCAGAGGTCTGGAAAGTGATGACCCCCGTGCCCTGGCTGAGTGGAATAAGCGGATGAGCCGCGGAGAAAAAGTTGGCCCCGAGTACGAGGAGGTGCTGGACAACCTGGAAGCTGGGCAATGGCCCGATGTGCATAAGCTACAAGCTGATTATTTTAAGGAAGCCGGGGAAGTATCAGAAAAGTCAGCAGAAGAGCCAGCAGAAGAAGGATAGTGATTATCTATGCCGATATATGAGTTTCTCTGCCAGAAGTGCCAGCTAAAGTCCAGTGTTCTAGTAAGAAATATGGGCGAATCGGCTCTGCCCGAGTGTCCGGCTTGTGGCAACGGTGACCTGGTGCGTGTTGTCTCCGCTTTTTCCTACCACAAATCAATGCAGACTATCCATGAGGAATCTGGCGAGCCTCAAATGTTCCAGAGCCCGGACTACTATCAGGACCCCCGTAATATTGGCCGCTGGGCAGAGAAAAGGTTTAAGGAATCAGGTATGGATATGCCGCCCGAAATTCAGGAAGAAATTCAAGCTGCCAGGGAGGGCGAGCTACCGGAATCTGTAAAAGGGATACTATAGGCGCGGCTTCACTAGCAGCAATGTCAGAACAAACACTACGTATTATTGACGCTAATCTAAATCGGACTGGCGAAGGACTGCGCCTGCTGGAAGATATCGCCCGCTTATTGCTTAATGACGCGGCGCTAACTGAGCAACTAAAGGTCTTGCGCCACCAGCTAATAAGAGGTGCCCCGTCTTTTCACCGGCAGCTCCTTCAGTCCCGCGACGCTGCGGGCGACGTTGGTGCCAGTATCGAAGTGCCCGGCGAGGAAAAAGAGCGGGAGCTACCTGCGGTGCTGGTGGCTAACGCCCGGAGGGTGCAGGAAGCGCTGAGAACCCTGGAAGAGCTGGCTAAAGTTCCCGGCACTACTCCCAAATTAGACCCGGAGAAGTTCAAGCAAGCCCGATTCAGTCTCTACACAATAGAGCAAAAGTTGCTGTCCCGGCTGCTACGTCAGGATAAACTGGAGCGTATCTCCGGGCTATATGTTATTATCGATACGGAAGCCCTGAAGGGACGTTCCCATATTGAAGTCGCCCGTCAGGCGATTGGCGGGGGTGCCAGGACAATTCAACTGCGTGATAAAGTCCAGAGCAAAAAGAGATTGTTGCCGATAGCACAACAGTTGAGGACTCTCTGCACTGAGCACGCTGTGCTTTTTATAATGAACGACTATCTTGACATGGCCCTAGGCGCCGATGCTGATGGACTACACCTGGGACAGGATGACCTGCCGCTTAAAGTAGCCCGTAGATTGCTGCCGCTGGGTAAGATTCTGGGCGGCTCAGCCACTAACGTGGAGCAGGCGGTTAAGGCTCAATCTCAAGGGGCTGATTATATTGCCGTCGGCGCCATCTACGCGACGACTTCCAAGACAACGACGACAACGCCGGCTAAAGTTGTCGGTCTGGAAACTCTGCGCCAGGTAAGGCAGTCAATAACCACGCCGATTGTTGCTATCGGCGGTATCACCCAGGATAATGCGGCTGAGGTCATCGCCGCCGGGGCTGACTCCGTAGCCGTCATCAGTGCCGTATTGGGCGCCGAGTCTCCAGAAGAGGCCGCCCGACAAATAGCCGATAGCCTGGAGACACAGAGGTGAGCGGATTGACGGATAATCTCGATGCGATTGCCGAACGGCTTCGCCTGAGCCTGTCAGCCAAAGATGCGTCCCGGGAAAAGGTACTGCCGCTATGCCGTGAAATAATTCGCTATTGTAGCCGCGCTATCCGGGCGGTGCACCGTCAGGAGTTCGACCAGGCCGGGGCATTACTCCAGTCAGCCGCTAACTTGCTGGGTGAAATCGAGCGGGCGGCTACTGAACACAATGAGCTTGGCAATACCGGCTTTGTTAGAGACGCGCAAAAGGAGTTTGCTGAAGGCAGTATCCTTCTGGCTCTGGTAATCGGTAAGCCACCGCCTGCCCCCGAGGAACTGGGTGTTGACGCCGCCGCCTACCTCAATGGGTTGGGTGAAGCTGCCGGCGAGTTGCGGCGTTACCTGCTGGATAGCATGAGAAAGAGTGACCTGCGGCGCGGTGAGGAATTACTATCAGCCATGGATGACATTTACAATGTTCTGGTTACTATGGACTTCCCCGATGCCATCACCGGTGGGCTGCGCCGTACTACCGATATGGTGCGCGGCGTCCTGGAAAGGACACGCAGTGACCTGACACTGGTCATCAGCCAGAATGACCTGGGAAAAAGGTTAGCCAAGCTAGAGAAGAATCTGGAGTAGAACTGCCAGTTCTGTTAAGTAAAGAAAGGAGTTTAAGTAAATGGTGCCAATACTAATCGCGGCAATATCTGGGGTTTTAGGACTAATGGTGGCCGGCTTTATGGCGGCCTATGTCCTGAAACAGGACGAAGGCTCGGAGAGGGTGAGGGAAATATCAGAGGCGATTAAAGAGGGGGCGGTTGCCTTCTTGGGCCGTGAATACCGGATACTGGTGGTATTTGTGGTCGTGGTCGCTATTATTCTGGGGGTGGTGCCTAATCTCGGCTGGCTGCTAGCGGTGGCCTTTATCTTCGGGGCTTTCTCTTCCGGTCTGGCTGGCTATATCGGAATGCACATCGCTGTCAGAGCCAACCGCCGAACGGCTGCGGCCGCTCAAAAGAGTCTGAATCAGGGCTTACGGGTCTCTTTCCGCGGTGGCGCCGTCATGGGGATGTGTGTCGTTAGCATTGGTATCCTCGGCTTGAGCATTCTCTACCTCGTTTTTAACAGCCATCCTGACTTTCTCCTCATTATCCCCGGTTATGGTTTTGGTGCCTCCTCAGTGGCTATCTTTGCCAGAGTCGGCGGCGGCATATTCACCAAGGCGGCTGATACCGGGGCCGATATCGTCGGTAAAGTAGAGCAAGGAATTCCCGAGGATGACCCCCGCAATGCCGCCGTCATCGCTGATTTCGTCGGTGATAATGTCGGCGATATCGCCGGTATGGGTGCCGACCTGTTTGAATCCTATGTCGACTCGATTATTGCCACGATGACACTGGGGATGGTTGCCGTTTTCTCTACCGTTCTGGGCAAAGAGTTGGTGCCTGATGAGCCTACCGCCTGGTTTCTACCGATGCTAGTCGCCGCCGGTGGTATCCTCGCCTCCATTATCGGTATCTTCCTGGTGCGGGTCGGTGAAAAAACGGAGATGGGCGCCTTACTTAATGCCCTCCGCCGCGGCACATTCTCAGCAGCTATCTTTACGGCGATTCTCTCTTTCCTGGCAGTGTATTTCCTCAAAGCCGATATTGGTATCTTCTGGGCTATCCTCGTCGGGCTTGTTGCCGGTGTGCTCATCGGAGAAAGCACCAATTTCTTCACCTCTTACACCTATAAGCCGACACTCAATATCGCCGAATCATCTCAAACCGGAGGAGCCACCCTGATAACTACCGGTTTTGCTAACGGCCTGATGAGCACCGTACCGCCCATCATTCTAGTAGTAATCGCTATTTTAGTGGCTTACCGCTTCGCTGACATCTATGGTGTGGCCATTGCCGGAATTGGTATGCTATCAACCCTGGGCATACAGGATGCCACCGATGCTTACGGACCGGTGGCTGATAACGCCGGTGGCATCGTTGAGATGTCAGACCTGCCGCCGGAGGTCAGGCAGCGCACTGATGCCCTGGATTCACTGGGTAACACCACGGCGGCTACCGGTAAAGGCTTCGCTATCGGTTCTGCCGGACTCACCGCCCTGGCCTTGCTGCTCTCCTATGTTCTAGCCTATACCAAGGCCGCCAGGATTGAGCTCGCTGATTTTCTGGCTAATAGTAGTTTGCTTGACCCGCTTGTTATTGCTGGTATCTTTCTCGGCGTTATGCTGCCCGCCGTTTTCTGTGCCATGACCTTAAATGCCGTGGGTAAGACCAGCTTCTCCATAATTAACGAGGTACGCCGCCAGTTCCGTGAAATTAAAGGGTTGCTCGAGGGTGAGGAGGGTGTCAAGCCCGATTATAGTAAAACAGTGACTATTTGTACCACCGCTGCCATCAAGCAGATGCTCGCTCCCGGCCTGATGACAATCGTTTCACCGGTTATTGTCGGTGTCCTGCTGGGACCACTGGCTCTGGCTGGATTCCTGGTAGGTGCTATTGCCAGTGGTTTTATACTGGCGGTGACCTTTTCTAATGCTGGTGGCTCCTGGGATAATGCCAAGAAGTGGATAGAGACCGGGGCTTATGGTGGTAAGGGCTCGAATGCCCATAAAGCGGCCGTCATCGGTGATACCGTTGGTGACCCGATGAAAGATACTTCGGGGCCATCATTGAACATCATGATAAAGCTGATGTCGATAATTGCCCTGGTGATAGCCCCGGTCCTAGCCAGATTTCCGGGCATTCTCTAGAAGGTGGCTCAGCTCTGCAGGAAGGGATGCCAGTTGCTCTGCAGGAAGGGATTCCAATTGCGCTCGGTAGCAATGGTAGTTGCTAGACCGTGACCGGGGTAAACGGCAGTGTTATCGGGCAGCACCATCAGCTTGGTGTGGATGCTATTCATTATCTGTCGACCGCTGCCACCAGGTGTATCAAAGCGGCCGATACCGAAATTGAACAGGGTGTCTCCGGTGAAGACTACCCCCTCCCCGAAGAGGCAAATGCCACCCGGTGAATGACCCGGCGTGTGCAGAACGACAAAATGCAGGTTGCCGATGTCGATACTATCCCCACCCTTGAGTAATCGGTCGGGGGGGGGTGGCGCCGGATGGGAAAAACCAGACCTATCTCTGGAAGAGTGCTCCGGCAGATATTCAGCTTCATCACTATGAATGGCGACCTCAGCGCCGGTGGCTTCTTTAACCTCTTTCAGAGCGCCAATGTGGTCCCGGTGATGGTGGGTTAAAACGATAAGCTTTATCTTAAGCCCTAAATCATCAACCTTCTCTAAAATCCTGTTGGCTTCAGCCCCGGGGTCAATTATCATTCCTTCCCGGTTAGATTCCGCCCCGACAATATAACAGTTAGAAGCGAATGGTTCTACTTCAAGCCTTTCAATAATCATTTTATCTGCCTGTTCCACTCATTTAATCTACCAGTCATGACTGAGTAGCCTCTTGACACAAGTTCACATTTTACCATTAAACAGGGCCAGCCACAAGGATAGAGGTCGTTTAGCAACCTATCCCCCTGCCCCCTTCCCTTAATAAGGGAAGGGGGGGGTGTAGTAAGAGAGAGTCGAAACACCGAATTCAGCTTATCCGTCACCGACCGCATTTTCAATAAGCTCAATGCGCCCTAGCTTCCCTTGTCGACTTAGCTCAATTGCCACCACATCAATACGCCATAACGGGGGTAAATTGTTATGCGTTTGCTGGTAGTAATCGGCCGTCGCTCTCAGCCTTTCCTGCTTGGCGGGTGTGATTGATTCTTCAGGGCTACCGAACTCCAGGCTTGTCTTAGTTCTTACCTCAATAAAAACGAGGCAATTTTTATGCCTGGCGACGATGTCAATTTCGCCTTGAGGACAGCGAAAGTTGGTTTCTAAGATGCGATAGCCTCGCTTTTTGAGGAAATCCTGAGCCAGCTTTTCGCCCAGCATACCGGTATCCCTGCGCTTCATTGCTCTTTTACATCCTTGACTGGCTTGAAGGATTGGCGATGGACAGGAGATGGCCCCAATCGTCCCAGGCAGTCGAGGTGTTCCCTGGTACCATAGCCTTTGTGGCGAGCCAATCCATAACCGGGATAAACCCTGTCAAGCTCTATCATCAACTGGTCTCGACTCACCTTGGCAATGATTGAGGCACAGGCGATAGAGAAGCACAGGCTATCACCGTCAGTTATTCCTTTTTGAGGTAATTTAACATCAGGAAGACACATATAGTCGATGAGCAGACTATCGGGTGACGGTGAAAGCTGGTCTATCGCCAGCTTCATCGCCAGTTGCGTTGCCTTGATTATACCCCGGGCATCGACCACTTCACAGCCGACCAAGCCAATACCGACGGAGACCGCTATCTCGCGGATATGGTGAAACAGGAGTTGGCGCCTGGCTGGGCTTAACTGCTTGCTGTCCCTTACCAGGCTTTGCCAGGGGGGGCTTATATGGCGCGGTAGAATAACGGCCGCCGCCATCACCGGACCAGCCAGAGCACCCCGACCAACCTCGTCAATACCGGCGATATAGCGGTAACCTTGTGCCTCAAGTATTCTTTCTTCAGCAAAAGACGGCACCTGGAGATTATCTATCAAGCCTATCCCCCGCCTTTACCAAGGGGAATTAGTCCTTCACTTGTAAAGGATAAAAGAGGCTCCGCCTCTCTTTAAGTCTAGCCTCTGGCCTTCTTCCCCTCTTGCCGGCGCTGGGGTTCATTCTCAATAGTAATCTCGCTGAGGGGCAACTCCACAGTAGCTTCGCTCTCCAGCTCAACCAGTACCGTTTCCTTCAACGGGTTACTCCCGATTACCTTAGCGACCCCCATAGCCGTGGACACTAGCTGGCCCTCCTTGGGCAGCTTCCCTTTCATTATGTGGTATTGTTCATTCTCATAGACCAGGCAGCACATTAAGCGACCACAACAACCTGATATTTTCATCGGGTTAAGGGGTAAATTCTGCTCCTTAGCCATTCTAATCGAGACCGGGGCGAACTCACATAAGAAACTGGAGCAACATAGCGGACGACCACACCGACCCAAACCGCCTATCAGCTTGGCTTCGTCCCTTGGCCCCGTCTGCCGCATTTCCACCCAGACCTTCAAACGATTAGCTAACTCACGAACCAGTTCACGAAAATCAACCCGTTCCACAGCACTAAAGTAAATGGTAAGGCGGCTGCCATCAAGATTATATTCAGCCGATAGAAGCTTCATTGGCAGTTGCAGTTTATCAACCAGTTTACGGCATTCATCTAGAGCTTCTCTTTCCTTAGCCTCGACTTCCTGAGCACGGTCAATGTCCTCAGGTCCGGCTTTGCGCACTATTGGTTTTACTGATTTGACGGCATCACCAGCCAATACCTGCTTGGGGGCAATGACCACCCGTCCCAGCTCTAGCCCGCGGTTTGTCTCGACGACTACATAGTCATTTACCTCCAGGTCAATACCTGCCGGGTCGAAGTAATATACTTTGCCGGCCCTTTTGAATCGTACTCCAACAATATCAGCCATACTTCACCTCAAGTTGAGCCAGAGACTGTCCCTCATTGTGCCTCTCCGCTTCGGGTAGACTAATCATTAACACCTCCAGTACCAGCCTTGGATTGGCATTCTGCCTGAGCTGTTTCCCCGCCGCCCGAATACTGTCAATAAAGTCTCTTATTTGAACCAGCTGGTAGTTTTTTGCCATATCGCTAAGTGTCGCCACCCGGTCAACATTGGTAACGGCATCACTTAA
Organism: Chloroflexota bacterium; assembly: GCA_016199495.1. Taxonomy (GTDB): domain Bacteria; phylum Chloroflexota; class Dehalococcoidia; order Dehalococcoidales; family UBA2162; genus JACQGQ01. The sequence continues at coordinate 3,060 of JACQGQ010000031.1, read as the reverse complement.
CCCTGTCTTAACCAGCAGTAAGTCACGCCACCAGTCAAGCCACAAATCCAGTATCTCCTGAACCAGTCCTCTATTTTGACTGAACTGGGTTGCCAGCCGGGCAGTGTAGGCAATACGCTCCTCAAAATCACCGTTAATAATCTCAAGCAACCTATCCAGGCGCTCAGCCCGCGGCTGCAGCCAATCATCGTCAAGAGCCCAACCCAGGCAGCCGTGACAAAGCCTGGCCAGAAGCTCAGCTTTTGGTGACGCAATGCCCCAGTTTTTACTAAGAGCCGCCTCTACCTCAGTAACCGCCAGGGGCAACAACTCCACTCGCTGGCAGCGAGAAATGACGGTGGCTGGCAAAAGCCGCTCATTTGCCGTGAGCAATATGAAGAGTACCTTACCCACCGGTTCTTCTAATGTCTTGAGCAGGCAATTAGCCGCTTCGGTTGACAAAAGCTCAGCCCCCTCAATGATAAATACCTTATGCCTGCCCTCAAAGGGTGGCAGGCTGGCTGAGTGTTGCATTTGCCTGACCTGGTCAATGCTGATTTCCGCCCGGGGCCTGGCCTCGGCGGAATCCCGGTCACGGCTCAAGCCGATAATCTGAACATCAGCGTGCTTGGCGGAGACTATTCTCTGACAGGAAGCACACTGACCACAGGGAGGCTCCGCCGCCGGGCAGTTCAATGCCTGGGCTAGATTGAGCGCCAGCGTCATCTTGCCCACACGGGCCGGGCCAATAAATAGATAGGCATGAGCCAGCGAGCCTCTCTCCAGACCACGCTGCAATAAGGATACCGCCTTACTTTGCCCAATCACCGACCACACACTAAAACTCCTTCTCTATCCGTATTTCGCTCTTATCTTTTCCTCTTTTACCGCCCTTTGCGCGTTTTCAGTTGCACTTGAAACATGTAAGAAAGCAACTTTTCAAGAAAGTAGTCTGCACCTCCCGATTTATCATTGTAGATAATAGCTTCTTTACCAATCATCAGTGCGCCATAATCGACCTCGCGCCTAAAATCTGGGTTCAACTCGTTAGCTTGGACTATTCCACTTAAAAAACGGCTGTGCCGAGAGGTGCCATCCTCGAAAGGAATCTCCTGATAGGCAATTCGAAAACCAGAAAGCTGTCCTTGCTCCCCTTCCTTCTTCGAGTGTTCACCTGTCTTCTGCCCCTCTTTATGTGTTTCCCCGGGATGTACAACAGGACTTCGTCGTTTACTCAGCCCTGCAAGAAGCTCTAAATCCCTAAATTGCTCTTGGTTTAAAACCTCTCTAGCAATTTCGATAGCTTTCTTCTGGACTTCCGTTAGCTTTTTCTCTTCTTCCTCTTGGCGCAACTCCTCTATTTCTGCTTCAAGCGAAGAACAAATTTTATCAAGCTCTACTAGGAACTGCACCCAATCCCGATTCTCTTCAAAGCTTGTTCTAGCTGGCAGTGGTTTTAAAAAATCGGCATCAATGTAACCCTTTAGGAAACCGCTAGCATAAACACTTTCCTCAAGTCCGTAAGCTGGATAATTTTTCAAATCTTCGATAATAGAAACACCTGTGTGACGGATTGAGACACGACTTTTCCCAGAAGCATCAAACCAGAATTGACAGTCAAATTGCTTTTGCCGATCGGTAGAAAGAGGCACTTGACTAAAGGCTTCACCAACCTTAGGTAGATTTATCTCTATAGGCTTCACCTCATAAGTTTTACCCCCACAGTTTATTTTGACCTTTAAATATCCCTGTCTTAGATAAGAATCAAATTTTTCTGCAAAGGATCGCTGTAGTAAGTATGGTGCTAAAGACCCCCTCGGCTTTGTCGGGTCTTGGTGTAAGCCCGCAATAATAACTGTCATGCCTGAGTTTTGTCGTGATTCATGCTTAGCAGCTTTGTCAATATCATAGTTCTCCGAGTTACTCATAAGTTTAACTTTGACAGTAGGTGACCCCTTTGCCTTTTTACTGTAAAATGTACAAGTATTTCCTATCTGATTGAAAGCAAAAATACCTATACCTAATTGTCCAATTTGGGGGATAGATGAGCCCAGTTTTACTGATTCTGCCACTCTGTTCAGTGCGTTCTCAAATTCTTTCTCATCCATGCCGGGAGAATTGTAGTCAATGGTTATTCTCCCTTTCTCAAGGCTATAAGTTACTTCACATACACTCTCCATTTCCCCTTTCTCTCTAGCCTTTCTCCATTCATCTAAAGCGTTACTAGTATACTCTTTGATGGCGTTAGCTGGAGTGCCGTAAAGTTTTCCTATATAGGAGAGAAGAACTCCCCAATTCCCACGGATTTTTTTCTTCGCCATTCTCTCTAGCTCCGCTTAAAGGATTGAAAACGAATTGTTGTAAGAGCAAGCCACCTCTTAAATTTGTCTTCCTCAGTTAACATAGTGAGCAAGCTAGAAATATAGCCGATATCAGAAGCATTCAGTCCCTTACGGAATTCCTCTCTTGCTCTAGGATTGTTGTCACGGAACCATCGTAGTTCGTCTTCAAGCAGAAGTAAGAGATATTTTATCTTTTCTGTTCTTCGTCTGGCTTCTTCAATTTGACTATATAATTCAGGTCGCTCTTTGCTCTCCAAGAACTCGCCGATTCTCTCTACGTGTAGCTCAGATGGCTTACGGGCGTCTTTTCTTTGTGTGAAAAACCACCATTTTGTCAGAGTGTTACGAGGAACGCTAATTTCTTCGGCAAGCTTTGTACTAGAAAGGTTATTTTCTTTGGCATAGGCACTTAAACGAGAGAGCACCTGCTTTGCTCTTTCTTCTAAAGCTTTTGTTTCGTTCTCAGTCATTTGACACCTTCTTTTATGTTTAGGAGCGTAACTGGTATTTAAGAGGAGCGCTAGCCCCTCTTTTACTACTCCTCCCCCTCTCCTTCGTAAGGAGAGGGGGATAAAGGGGGTGAGGTTGTTAAACACCTAAACCAAATCGCACCTGGTCAGGTCTTCCAGGGTTTCCCGGCGCCGGATAAGGCGTGCCTCACCCTCCTTGACCAGCACCACCGCCGGCTTGAACGAGGCGTTATAGTTCATCGCCTCTGTTAAGCAATAAGCCCCGCAGC
>JACQGQ010000027.1 GCA_016199495.1 Chloroflexota bacterium | reverse complement strand
GCCCCCTCTCTTCCTTTTACTCCCCCTTCCCTTCATAAGGGAAGGGGGCAGGGGGATAGGTTACCAACAAGGCATGGCGCCATTTGTGAGTCGGCTCATTACTTTCAACATTTGTCCACATTGGCATAATTTCAACCTATTTGCGGGACTAGACACTAGTATCAGCCCCGGTAAAGTTGACCAGAGAAATCCTAAGAGTTACCTGTTTTTCTTGTTTGTTGCCACACATTGAATAATCTCTGGCCAACCGTGATAAAACTAAAGACCACGATAATAGCTAAAGCAATAATTAAGAAGCCATCATTAATCCGGCTCAGCAAAAGACCCAGCGCCAGCACGACTACCCTCTCTGCCCGGGTGAATAATCCCACCTGGCATTCCATGCCTAATGACTCTGCCTTAGCTCTAATATAACTTACCATTAGTGAACCGGGCAGGGCAAGGCCAGCCAGCAAAGTTTCAACAGTCAATCCCTCCCTGGCATACAGGACTAAAAGGCCAAGCAGTAATGCGGCCTCAGACAGGCGGTCGAGTGTAGAGTCAAGGACAGAGCCAAACCGGGTGGCTCGATTAGTGCGGCGCGCCAGTGCTCCATCCAGGATATCAAAAAAACCAGCAATAAGCACCACCAAACCGGCGGTAAAAAGGTGTTGGCTAATAATCAGCGCCGTCGCCCCCACGGTTATTAAAAACCCAAGCCAGGTTATGGCATCAGGTGCTAGCGGTGTCCTTGCCAGCAGCTTAACCACCGGTTGGGTAAGGTAAGAGGCTATAGTTTTACGGATTGCGGATAACCTTATCACTGACCATTGTTTTTCTGAAACAATACTATGACTATCCAAGTAACCTTCCATTTCTTATTACTTTTCTTAGTACTTAGACTGGCGCCATTTCAAATCCCACGTTCGAGATTGTTTAGTAACCCCTCACCCTTTATCCCTCTCCCCTTCGTAAGGGGAGAGGGAAGAGATTTTAGAGAGGGGCGAAGCCCCTCTCTAACTCCTACTCCCCCTTCTCTTACTAAGGGAAGGGGATGGGGGGATGGGTTGCTAAACAACCTCAGCATCACTTTTTCCTTGGGGCTTCATCAAGCACTCTAACATAGTAATCAAACACTCTTCGGGCAATATGTTCCCAGCTATACTCTCTGGCTTTGAGTCTGCCTCTAGCCCCCATCTGCTGCCGCAGCGTTTCGTCGCTCATAACAGCCAGCAGAGTCCGGGCTAACCCTCTACTGTCTTTTGGCGGCACTAGAAACCCTTCTTCACCATCGGTTACCACGCTGGCATAGCCCTCTATATTGGTGGCAACAATTGGTTTACCGACAGCCATAGCCTCCAGTAAAACAATGCCGAAGCTTTCCCGGCTGGTGGCTGGAGCACAAAAAACATCGGCTGTTTTATAATATCGGGGTAATTCGTCATAGGAGGCATAGCCCACAAAGACAATATCCTTTAAACCATTCCGCCTAATCCACCTCTCATATCTCTGGCGCAGTCGGCTGCCGGGGCCGACGACAATAAGTCGCAATTCAGGAATTTCCCGTTTAACCTGCTGATAAGCTTTAAGTAGATAGTTCAAGCCTTTACGATATTCCAAACGTCCCACAAACAGGATATTCAGTTTCCCATCACAAAATTCCTTGATTGGGGCGACAGCGGGAGAGAAATGCTCCACATCAATACCGTTAGGGATAATATTGTAAGAGCCAGGGATATATTTACTGGCATAATTCATCGCGGCTTTGGACACAGCAATCTTGCCGTCGAGCTTGTGCAGCCGTCTCTTTAACATTATCATCCCAACCGGCCAGCCAAGATTGTAACCAGGACTACCGTCACAGGCATGAAAAGTACCTATATTGGGTACATTTGAGAACCGAAGCACGGCGCTACACAGCATCGGCATAAAGGGCTCATGCAGGTGGATAACGTCAAACTTTTCCTGGCTGAGAACAGCTTTTATTGTCGAGGCTAATCTCAGTGATATGGTAATACGAGCGATGGAACCGCTGGTAGGGATAGAGCGGGGCTTGCCTATGGGTATAAACCTGTTATCGAAAGAGGAGACGGCTCGAGATGCCGGAGCAATAACCTTTACTTCATGACCCATCCGGGTAAAATGGCACTCCAGTGATGAAATATGATTGATAACCCCACCCGGATAAGCAAAATCGTAGGGAGAGACCAGTGCTATCTTCATAAGTAGCTACCTGAAAACGTCGCCCTTTACCGGTCCAATTTTCTCCGGCTTTTGCCGGTAGCAGAGCTCCCCTTTTCCGCCTGATTAGCCGTAATGAACTCTCCCACCATGCGGCGAGCTTCATCATCTGTATATTGAACCGGTGGTGATTTCATAAAATAGGCTGAGGGGGCGACCAAGGCTCCTTTCAGTCCCCGCTCTAAGGCAAGCTTGATGCACCTGATAGCATCGATAACCACTCCGGCTGAGTTAGGGCTGTCCCACACCTCAAGTTTTAACTCCAGATTCAAAGGAACATCACCAAAAGTTTGCCCTTCCATCCTGATATGGCAGAACTTACGGTCAGCCAGCCAGGGGACATAATCGCTGGGCCCGACATGGACATTTTCCGGGTCAAGCTGGTAGTCTAGCTGAGAGGTAACCGCCGTCGTCTTGGATATTTTCTTGGACTCAAGCCGTTCCCGCTCTAGCATATTAAGGAAGTCAGTGTTACCACCAAAGTTCAATTGATAGGTTCGCAGCAGCTTAACGCCACGGTCTCGAAACAGTCTGGTCAGCACACGGTGAACAATCGTGGCGCCAACCTGAGATTTTACATCGTCTCCAATAATTGGGAGTCCCCTATCAGTAAAGCGCTCTTGCCAGTACTGCTCACGAGCGATAAAAACAGGGATACAGTTGATAAAGCCACACCCGGCCGCCAGCACCTGCTCAATATACCACTTGGTTGCCTCCTCACTACCAACCGGCAGGTAGTTAATGACCACGTCGGTTTGCGTTTCCTTAAGAATTCTGACGATATCAACTGTGGCGCCGGGGGCTTTCTTTATTATTTGAGACAGGTATTTGCCCAAACCGTCATGGGTCATGCCCCGCTGCACCTTAATTCCTGTCGTCGGCACCTCAGTAAATTTATGGGTATTATTGGGCGACGTGAAAATCGCCTCCGCCAGGTCCTTACCGACCTTATTCTTATCGATGTCAAAAGCAGCCACAAAGTTAATATCGCTGATGTGATATCCCCCCAGATTAACATGCATAATGCCAGGTACGAAGCCACTCTCTTTGGCATCTCGATAGTAGTAAACGCCTTGAACTAGAGAAGAGGCACAATTGCCGACTCCGATGATGGCTACGTTTATCCTACCCAACGTTCAACATCCTCCTTTATAAGGGCTGGTGACTCTCTAGAAGAGGCTTGCTCAAGCTATCCTGGTTACGTCATTATAGACGCGAGCTGTCAAGAACTGGCTGGACTCTATTTAGCGGTTACCAAAAAGCTTAGCTGAGAAACACCTTCTTGGGTTGCCATTGCCCCGTTTCAGAGTTGAAGCGTAGCACACCTATGAAGCGCCCGTCAAGGGCATAGGCACGGCAATGATTTTCAGAAGAAGCCCTCCCTGAAGTAGATTGTGCAAGGTAGCCACTGCCCTTGCCCCTCTCACCATTCTCTAACACTAAAGGGCGTCCATTCCTTATGTTTTGCCCGGCATCATCGCTGACAACCATAGCGGCCCAATGCAGTAGCACGCTGTCTATAGGGTAAAGAAGGGATTGCCAGCAGTCATAGCGGTAGGCATCTTCCAGTTGAGCTAGTGAAACTGCATCCCTTATCTCAAAAGGACCACACCTCAGTCGGACTAAGCTCTTCAAATGAGCCCCACAACCCAGAGTCTGCCCTAAATCATGAGCCAAGGAACGGATATAGGTACCCTTACCACAGACCACTTCTATCGTGGCTACCGGCGGCTGCCAATTTACCAGCTCTAATTTATGGACCTTAGCTAACCGCTGTCTCCGTTCAACTGTTATGCCAGCTCGCGCCAGTTCGTAAAGCGGTTTACCCTGGTATTTTACAGCACTGTACATTGGCGGCACCTGCTGAATTAAACCGCAAAAAGAAGCCAGCCCCAACTCCAACTGGTGCTGACTAATCCCGGAAGAATCTCTCCTCTGGATAATCTGGCCACTAGCATCATAAGTGTCGGTAACCACACCCAATTCAATCTCAGCCCGATAAGCCTTAGTCGCATCTACCAAAAACTCGACGACACGTGTCCCCTGACCGAGGCAGACAGGCAAAACACCCGTCGCCGCCGGGTCAAGGGTACCAGCGTGCCCGACACGCCGCTCTCCGCTCAGCCGCTTCACCAGAGCCACCAGGCTAAAAGAGGTTGTACCCCAGGGTTTATTGATATTTAGTATGCCATCCATAAGTAACCTGTCTGCCTGAGATTATTTATCGACTGGAGTGTTAGGCTAACTAGTAGACTGTAGCACATAATCTTTCGCTTAAGAGAGCGGCGTAGCCGACGTGGCAATCTGGGAGATGTGGAGTACCCCTTCCCCACCACACGGATTGCTCTCGCCTTCCGACTTTCGTCGGAATGGTCTCGCAATGACAGTCTTTTTCTTCGTCCGCCGGTGGCGGCCTCAAAATGACAGCTTGAGCCAGAGGTATTTTGGTGAGTGCCTACCCGCCTTCGTTTTCTTTGGAAAATGTGGTTTCTAAGTGGTCTTTCTCTGAGCCAATCTCGTCGATTAGCTTCAAGAGGTGGTCGCCCCGCTCAATCGAATCATCCCGCTGGAAACTTAGTAGCGGGACATTCCGTAGCTTCAGGTGTTTCGCCAATTCCCGGCGGAAGAAACCTGAAGCAGAGTCCAGGGCACTCAGTGTCTCTTGCTTTTCTTCTTCACTGCCGATACGGCTGATAAATACCCTGGCATATTTCAAGTCAGGTGAGGTAACAACCTCGGTCACCGTAATAAAATTGCCAAGTCGCGGGTCTTTGACTTGGCGTTGCAGCAACTGGCAAATTTCCTGACGGATGAGACTATTCACCCGCTCAATGCGATGTGCCATAATTACCCCCTCATCCGGTTTCCTCGATTCTAAAAAGCTCTAATATATCGCCAACCTCAAATTCACTAAAATCCTTGACACCCAAGCCGCACTCATAGCCAGTGGCCACTTCCCTGACATCCTCTTTAAAGCGCTTCAGGCTACTGACAATAGATTCAGATACTATTTCATCATGGCGCCGCACTCTGACCGAGGCACCACGGCTTATTTTACCTTCGGTGACATAAACACCGGCTATCTTTTGTCGCTTACCCGCGGGAAAGATGGCCCGTACTTCACCCCGGCCCTCGATAACCTCAACCTGAGATGGCTCCAGCATACCCTTCAGGGCACTGTTGACATCATCTATCAGGTTGTAAATGACATCATAGTGGCGGATGCTGACGCCTTCCAACTCAGCCAATCGTCTTGCCCCCGGCTCAGAACCCGTAGTAAAGCCAATAATAATCCCCTTTGACGCCGCCGCTAGCATAACATCGCTCTCAGTGATATTACCACTACCACTGCGGATAACTCTAACCTTAACCTCGTCCGTTGCCAGCTGTTCTAAAGAGCTTCTTATCGGCTCAATGCTGCCCTGAACATCAGTCTTAAGAATAATATTTAGTTCCTTTACCCGTCCGGCACTTACTTGCTCGAAGAGATTACTAAGACTTACCGATTTCGGCGTTAATAAAGCCTGCGTCTCTTTTTTACGCTTCTCAATTAAAGCACTGGCTTGATGTTCATCGGCCACGGTAGTTAAGGTATCTCCTTCTCGAGGCACACTATTTAAGCCCAGGATTTCAACCGGTGAAGCTGGCTCAGCTTTCCTTACCTGCTTACCCGTATCATTGAACATCGCCTTCAATCTACCCCAGGTATCACCAACCACTATCGTATCGCCGGACCTCAAGGTGCCATTATGAACCAGCACTGTCGCTAACGGTCCTTTAGTCTTGTCCATTTTAGCTTCGATAACTACCCCGGCCGCCGGTTGAGCCGGGTCCGCCTTAAGTTCCTCCATCTCAGCCACAACCAGCAGATTTTCCAGTAGTTCAGAAATACCCACCTTCTCCCTGGCCGAAATTAGAACACAAATCGTATCGCCTCCCCACTCTTCAATAAGCAGACCGGCATCGGCGAGCTGCTGCTTGACAGCCTCCGGGTTTGCCTCAGGCTTATCAATCTTATTGATGGCGACGACAATCGGCACTCCGGCGGCTCGGGCGTGGTCGATGGCTTCTAGAGTCTGGGGCATGACGCCATCATCAGCCGCCACCACCAGAATAGCGATGTCGGTTATTTGTGCTCCACGAGCCCGCATCGCGGTAAAGGCAACATGCCCGGGGGTATCCAGGAAGGTAATCTTTTGCCCATTGACCTCTACCTGGTAGGCGCCAATATGCTGAGTAATGCCTCCGGCTTCGGAATCCATGACATTGGTCTGTCGGATAGCATCAAGTAGCCTGGTCTTGCCATGGTCAACATGCCCCATAACAGTAACTACCGGGGGGCGCGGTTTCAGACCAGCCAGTTCCTTACCTTGTTGGCGTTGCTGTTTCTTAATCTCTCTGATAAGGCTGGCCGACTTTCGACTCGCCTGAGCCTTCAGGTGCGCTTGGTAACCAAAACCGGTTACCACGGCAGCGGCGGCTTCATAATTAATTGTTTGGTTAATATTAGCCATAATGCCATTCCTCATTAGCTGTTTGATGACATCGATGGCACTAACCTGTAAAAGGTCAGCCAGTTGCTTCACGCTTAAGGTGTCAGGAATTTCAAGTAAGCGTGCCTCCATTGCTACGGTACTGGCTCTATCTCCCTCAGCTACTGGCTTCACCACCTGACTCTGTTTACTTAGCCTGGTCACTAACCCGCTCCTGTAAAAAGTCCTTGCCAAATCTGATAAGCTGCTCTCGATTATCCGGGGTAAGTGTCGTCCTCAAGGAATGCTCTAGCCGGCCACCCTTAAGTCCGCCCTGCCAGCATTCTTGTGTCTGACATAAATAGGCGCCGCGCCCTGCCCTCTTGCCACCAGTATCAACCTCGACACTGCCATCGGCAAGGCGTACCAGGCGAATCAGCTCCCCTTTAACTTTTATCTGACGACAGGCCAGGCAAGTCCGCTGTGGTCGATACTTAACAACGTGGGAGCTAATACTTCTCCTCCTCATCTTCATCATCTATGTAGATTTCCCTCTCTCGGTGTAGTTTCCTAGCCCCACTCCCGTCCTCCTCGCCATCTCTTTCGGGAACGTTTCTCTTCTTCTTCTTTTTTACTTTAGTCTGAGGCTTAGTCGGTGCCTTGGCTAAAATATCCTCGGCAAAGCGAAGTTTAGGCTTTGCGACTGCCGGTGGAGAAACAAAGGCCGTATCAAGAGATGGTAAAGGCTCAGCCACCTCGGCTGACGTCAAGACTGGCTCAAGAACAAGCGGTATTTCAGCAGGAACCCCCTCATCAATGACAACTTCTGCCTCGGCTTCCACCCCGACTAGAGACTGAGCCATCTCTGCTCTTTCTGCCTCTACTTTTTCTGCCTCAGCCTTTTCCGCCTCAGCCACTGAGGCACTCTTAATATCGATGCGCCACCCGGTGAGTTTAGCTGCCAGTCTAACGTTTTGCCCTTCCCGACCAATGGCTAATGAAAGCTGCCTATCAGGGACAACTACGGTAGCTAGTCCTTCTCCCCCATGTAGCTCGACATTTAATATCTGTGCCGGACTAAGAGCATTGGCAATAAAGAGAGAGGCATCCGGGTTCCACATGACAATGTCTATCTTTTCACCATTTAGCTCGTTGACAATATTTTGTATTCTGATACCGCGCAATCCGACACAACAACCAACCGGGTCAACTCCAGCCTGGCTGGCGGCCACAGCGACCTTACTCCGAGAGCCAGCTTCACGAGCAATTGCTTTCAATTCTACCGTCCCCAGGGAAATCTCTGGTACCTCCATCTCTAAAAGCCGCCGCAGCAAATTGGGATGCGAACGTGACAAGACCACACGAGGCCCCTTGCTAGTTCGAACTACCTCTAGAATACTAACCTTAACTCTTTGACCTACTCGATACCTCTCACTGGCTACCTGCTCAGCCGCAGGTAATATCGCCTCGGTTCTCCCCAAATCGACAAAAATTTGCCTCGGTTCAATACGCTGCACTAAGCCGGTGACAATATCACCTTCTCTATCGGCATATTCCTCAAATATAGCGCTGTGCTCGGCCTCATGCAGACGCTGCAAAATAACCTGCTTCGCCGTTTGAGCAGCAATACGCCCGGCATTATGCGGGGTAGCTTCCACGACAATAGTCTCATCCAACTGTGCGTCTGACTTAATGCGGCGTACCTCAGCTAACGATATCTGACGGCGACTATCCGAAGGGTGTTCCACAACAACCTTCTCAGCCCACACTTCAACCTTGCCGCTGGTAGGATTAATCTTAACCGAAATATTCTGGTCAGCGGTAAAACTTTCCTTCTGGTAAGCCAATACCAGGGCCGCTTCTACCGCAGCAAGGACTACTTCCTGAGGCAGATTCTTCTCCGCCGCCAGCTGTGTGATGGCGAGCAGGAAGTCACTCTTCATCTCAGATTAGACCTCCAATTTATTTCCGATATAATAAAAAAGTGGGAACAACACCCACTTCACTACTTGTTAAGTATACCATAATTAAGCCTGAGATGCAATATTTCATACTGAAGATTTTCGGAATTCAGAAGCTAGAAATCTCAGCACCTTTGAGCTATAATAGAAAATAGTAGGCTTGAAAGGGAACAATTGCTCTCGGTTGGCTTCGTTTTGTTTTTAAAGTTATGTCAACTTAACTGGCTAGAATGTCATCCTCAAGAGGGGGGTAAGCGTGGACATAGATAGATTAAAGGCTCAGGTCATCGGAGAAATAGATGCTCACCACCGCCAACTCAGCGAGCTGGCTTTGAAAATCCATTCTAATCCTGAGCTAGGCTTCAATGAAGTTAAAGCCGCCGGCTGGTTAACCGGCTACCTGGAGGAAAATGGCTTCTCTATCGAGCGGGGTATCTGCGGGCTGACAACGGCTTTCAGGGCAAGCTATGGGCAAGGGCAGCCAGCTATCGCTATCCTGGCTGAGTATGATGCCCTCCCTGACCTTGGCCACGCCTGTGGTCACAATCTGATAGCGACCTGCTCTGTGGCGGCTGGAGTAGCTTCCAAGCCAGGCGTCGACCAGTGTGGCGGCAGTATTCTGGTTATCGGCACACCGGCGGAGGAGCTATACGGTGGCAAGGTAAAAATGGCTGAGAAGGGGGCATTTAACGATTTAGACGTAGCCATGATGGTGCACCCGGGGACAAGTGATACCGCCACCACCCGTGCTCTGGCCGCTCAGACTCTATCGGCTGAATTCTTTGGTAAGGCAGCTCACGCGGCGGCTCGCCCGGAGGCAGGCATCAACGCTCTGGAAGCAATGCTCCAATCCTTTGCCGCCATTAATTCCTTGCGCCAGCACATTCAGAGCAGCGCCCGTATCCACGGCATCATCACCGATGGCGGGCAGGCAGCCAATGTTGTTCCAGCCCACAGTGCCGGACGCTTCATAGTTCGTGCCGATGATAATACCTACTTTGACGAACTAAAGCAGAAGGTACTAAATTGCTTTATCGGAGCCGCTACCGCTACCGGAGCTAGACTGGAATATAAGTGGAGTAACGTACGCTATGACTCCATGCGCAATAATCTAGTTTTAGCGCAGCTGTTTGCCCGGAATATGGATTCCCTGGGACGCAACGTTACCCTCTCTGAGCCTGATAGCGGCTTTGGTAGCACCGATATGGGTAATGTTAGCCAATTAGTGCCCAGTATCCACCCTCGCGTCGCCATAGCCGAGAAAGATGTAGCCGGACACTCCCCCCAATTTGCCCTGGCGGCGGCCTCGGAGGCCGGTATTAAGGGAATGCTCGATGCTGCCAAGGCACTAGCGATGACCGTGGTCGACCTGCTGGCCGATGCTGAGGTAGTAACCAGGGTCAAAGAGGAATTTAACCAGGGGGAATGACGATGGCAGCTATTGCCGGGGTTTTCCTCAATTAGCAAAAGTACTCTGGCGGTGACACAAAAGGAAAATTATGCGGATAGGTATTCCCAGGGCTTTACTCTACTACCAGTACTACCCGATGTGGCAGACCTTTTTTGAGGAACTGGGGGCAGAGGTGGTGGTTTCACCACCGACGACTCAAGCCATGCTCGCCGAAGGCTCAGCTCGAGTGGTGGCTGATACCTGCTTACCGGTAAAGGCTTTTCTGGGTCATGTTCTTTCCCTGGTAGAACAGTGCGACCGGATTTTTATTCCGGCTATCCGCAGCGTGAAAAAAAATACTTGCAACTGCTCTAAGGCACTTGGCTTACCTGATATGACAAAAGCAGTTATTCCCGAATCTCCCCCAATCCTGGATATAGATATTGATATTAACCGAGGAAAGCGTGTCCTGTACCAGGCTATTTACAAATTAGGACGGCACTTTACCTGGAATCCATTCAGGGTCAGAAGGGCAGCTACGGCCGCCTGGCAAGCCTACCTCAATTATCGAGAGCTAATGTCCAGCCAGGGATTGACACCACGGCAGACAATAGAAAAACTTTCAGATGCACCTGAGACAAAGGGCGAGATGTCTTCCAGCTACCCGGCGCCAACACGAGCCACTATCGCCCTCATTGGTCACCCGTATATCATCTATGATGAATATATCAGTCATCGCCTTGTCCGTCGGCTGGAGACGGCTGGTATTAAGATATTAACCCCGAAGATGCTCACTATCGAGGAGCTTGAATCAGCCATAACCAGACTGGCCGGCCGAGCTTACTGGGCCTACGAGGAGGAAATTGTCGGCGCTGGGGGGCACTACTTGCAAAGCGGCGCCGATGGTGTTATTGGTATAATGACTTTTGGTTGTGGTCCCGATTCGTTAATGATGGATATGGTAGCACGACGAGCCGCCAGGCCGCAGGCAACCCCGTTTATGAGCCTCACCCTGGAGGAGCATACGGCTGAAGCTGGTTTGGTGACTCGCCTGGAAGCCTTTACTGACATGATACACAGAAAAAAAAGGAGACAGGGAAGCAGGTGAGGATAAGTATGCCCCATATGGGCAATCTGTATATACCATTTAAAGCCCTGTTTCAAAGGCTTAATATTGACTTTGTCATACCACCGCTCAATAACCAGCGCACCCTATCGCTGGCGACCAAGTACTCCCCCGAAGGCCTCTGTATTCCGTTCAAACTAACGCTGGGTAACATGATTGAAGCCGCTGAGTTGGGAGCAGACACAATAATTGTGCCCGGCGGTAATGCTATCTGTCGCCTGGGCTACTACGCCAAGATACAGGAACAAATCCTTCGTGAGATGGGATATAACAATGTGGCCGTGGTTCAGGTAGGGATTTCCGAACACAAACTCGTTGGCCTGCTAAAAAAAATTAAGCACTTGTCAAACAATGCCTCCTGGTTCAGGATAATATCAGCCTTCGGCTTCGGTCTGAGCAAACTAAATGCCCTGGACAGGATAGAGCGAGTGGTGCAAAAGGTGCGAGCCAGAGAGCTGGTAAAAGGGACAGCTAACCAGCTATACAGCCAGGCAATCAGCGCCATTGACCGGGCCGATGATTATCATACCCTGAAAAAAGTCCAAGCCGGCTATCTTGACCAGCTTGACCAGGTGACTAAAGACCCCCTGGCTCAGCCACTGCTGGTAGGTGTTATCGGGGAGTTTTATGTAGTACTGGAGCCCTTTTCCAATCTGGATGTGGAGAGTGAACTGGGTAAGCTGGGAGTGGAGGTAAGACGGACAACTTTTACTTCAGAATGGACCAAGTTTAGCTTCTTCCTCAATCCCCTGGGCATAAATGAAAAGGACAGACTACATCAGGCCGCCTTGCCCTATCTGAAACGGGATGTTGGTGGTGTGGGGTGGGAATCGGTCGGGGAAAAGGTAGTGCACGCTAAAGAGTATGATGGTCTAATTCATCTGGCGCCTTTCACCTGTATGCCTGAAATTGTTGCCCAAAATATCATGCCGTCAATGAAAGAGGGTATTCCGGTACTGAGTATCACTTGTGACGAACAGATGGCTAAGGCAGGTATGCTCACCAGACTGGAAGCCTTCGTCGACCTGATTAAGCGTAAGCGGCCGGTAGCAAATAATAATCGGCCCGTGGTAACTATTTAAGGAGGGCTAATGGAAGCCTATCTGGGTATCGATGTCGGCTCGGTAACGACCAAGCTGGCGGTGCTGGACAAGAATGATGAGCTAATTACCCATACCTACCGGTTGACTCAGGGTAAGCCAATCGATATGGTGCAGCAGGGGCTGGTAGAAATCAAGGAGCAACTGCCGGAAAACGTCGACATCTGTGGGGTGGCGACGACGGGGAGCGCCCGCTATCTGGCCGGGGTTGTTGTTGGTGCCGATTTAGTTAAGAATGAAATTACTAGCCATGCTGTGGCCGCCATGCTTCACTTCCCCGAGGTGCAAACCATTATTGAAATCGGGGGGCAAGATAGCAAGATTATCATTATCCGGGATGGGGTGGTAACCGACTTCGGCATGAACACGGTCTGTGCTGCCGGCACCGGCAGCTTCCTTGACCACCAGGCAGTACGCCTTAATATGAGTATTGAGGCGCTCAGCCAGCGAGCACTGGATAGCCGGACACCGACGCGCATCGCCGGGCGATGCGGCGTTTTCGCGGAATCTGATATGGTACACAAGCAGCAGGTGGGACACCGGATTGAGGATATTCTCTACGGGCTATGCCAGGCATTAGTACGCAACTACCTGAACAATGTTGGCCTGGGGAAAGAAATTAAACCCCCGATAGTATTCCAGGGTGGGGTTGCCTTTAACCAGGCGATAGTCAAGGCATTTCAAGCAGAGCTTAAGGCCGAAATTTTTGTCCCACCCCACCACGAGATTATGGGGGCAATCGGTGCCGCCCTGCTGGTTCACGAAGAGATGGAAAGCAACGGTAATGACAGCAAGTTCCGGGGATTTGGCGTCAGCGGCGTAAAGTATCATACCTCTTCATTTGAATGCAAAGCCTGTCCTAATCTCTGTGAGATAGCCAAGCTGGCGCTTGATAGTCAGGTCATTGCCCGCTGGGGGGGACGTTGTGACCTGTGGGAAAGAATACCAGCCGAGGAAGTTAAATGATAATTGCGGTTGATGCCAGCGGCGGGGAGTACGCTCCCCATGAAATAGTCAAGGGTGCCATAAAAGCGGCTCAAGAATATGAAGTAGAGATTGCTCTGGTGGGCAGGAAAGAAATACTCTCCGTGCTGGCGGGTCGCTACCTGGGGAAATTGGGTATTACTATCGTTGATGCCAGCCAGACTATCGGGGACCACGAGTCGCCGGTTGAGGCCGTTCACAGTAAACCCAACTCCTCAATCGTAGTGGGGACTAATCTGCTAAGAGACGGCGTCGCCTCAGCCTTTGTCTCCGCCGGTAATACCGGGGCGGTATTCTACTCCGCCCTGGCCAGCCTGGGGAAAATAAAAGGTATCGAGCGGCCGGCAATAGGCAGTCTCATTAGTATCGACACTACGGAGCCGGCTCTCCTTATCGACGCTGGCGCCAATGCTGATTGCCGGCCAAGCTACCTGGTTCAATTTGCTCAGTTAGGCACCATTTACATCAGGGAGATTCTCGGTATCAGCTCTCCGCGTGTCGGTTTACTGAATAATGGCGAGGAGGATACCAAAGGTAACCGCCTGGCTCAGGAAAGCTATCACCTTCTCAAGGAGAGTAAGTTAAATTTTATCGGTAATATCGAAGGTCATGATATATCAAGAGGCAGGGCCGATGTTATCGTTACCGATGGTTTTACCGGTAATATCGTTCTCAAGACTATCGAAGGGTTGGGCGACACTTTTCTGAAGTCAAGGCAGGCAGGGCGAGTACTCTCCGAGGCATACCACCTGCAAGGGCGCGCCTTACTCCTTGACGTCGGACTGGGTTCCCTGGCTAAAAGAATGGACTATCGAGAATACGGTGGGGCCTGTCTGCTGGGGGTAAACGGAAATATCATCATCGCTCACGGGCGCAGTCAAGCCAAGGCGGTTAAAAACGCCATTGCTTCCGCCAGGCAGACGGTGGCACGGGGCGTCTGGCAAAAAATTAAGGAGGAAAACTATGAGTAAACCAGTTTCTATAGATGACAGCAATTTTGAGCAAACGGTACTACAAGCAACAAAGCCAGTACTGATGGACTTCTGGGCAACCTGGTGTGCTCCCTGTCGAATGATTGCCCCAATAGTGGATGAACTGGCTGAGGAGTATGATGGCCGGATAAACTTTGTCAAGCTGGATGTTGACCAGAACCCAAAGACGGCCGCTAAGTACGGCATAATGAGTATTCCGACTCTGCTTATCTTCAAAAATGGAGAGCCTGTCTCACATATAGTCGGTGTCAGGCCCAAAGGAGAGCTAAAGCAAAATTTGGAGGCTGCCCTTGGTTGAGCACACTATTCAAATCAGCATCATAGAGGATAGCCGTCAGGAAAGGTGCGCTACCGGTTGCGGGGAAGACTGGTCTTCACCCGAAGCCTTCGCCTTAGCCGAGCGACAAATTAAAGGCAGGTTTGGCGATAAGATACAGTTGCGCTATCTCGACCTGTCCCAAGTCATAGCTGACGACGACGTAGTGAAATGGAAGGCAGTAATCAAGAAGAAAAACCTGCCATTGCCGCTACTGGTTATTAACGGTCAGCCTAGAATCTCAGGGCTATTCGATATTCGCCAACTACTGGATACGATTGAGGTCGAGATAGAAATGGGGGAAGCATAGTGGACGATAACCTCGATTATGATGTGGTCATTATCGGTGGCGGTCCGGCCGGACTTACCGCCGGGCTTTACGCTGCCAGAGGCAAACTCAATAGTTTACTCATCGAAAAAGCCGTGATTGGCGGGCAGATAACTAATGCCGGACTGATAGAGAACTTCCCCGGCTTCCCCGAAGGTATTGATGGTTTCGAACTTGGCCAATTGATGCAACAACAGGCAGAGAAATACGGGCTAAAAATCATTTCTGCCGAAGTTACCGGCATTGAGCTAAAAGAAGATAGCCAAAAAGTAGTCAAGACCACCGAAGGTGATTTCGAGACCAAGGCGGTGATTATTGCCGGCGCTGCCAGTCGGCAAAAACTGGGTGTGCCCGGAGAAGAGGAGTTTACTGGCAGAGGGGTGTCTTACTGTGCCACCTGTGATGGTCCCCTCTTTCAGGACAAGGCAGTAGCCGTGGCTGGCGGTGGTAATGCCGCCATTACCGAAGCCCTGCACCTGGCCAAGTTTGCCTCCCGGGTCATAGTGATACACCGCCGCGACCAGCTCCGTGCTACCGCCATTCTACAGGAGAGAGCCTTCGCTGAGCCAAAGATAGAATTTCTGTGGGATACCACAATTGAGAAAATTGAGGGCGAGAATTTCGTGAAAAGGCTCAGGCTCAAGCAGGTAAAAACGGGCGAAAAATCAACGCTGGAGGTAGCCGGGGTTTTTGTTTCTATCGGCTTCAAGCCGGATACTGATTACATTAAAAATGTGGTACCGTTGGACATTGTTGGGCATGTCATCACCAATGAGAAAATGGAGACGGAAATACCCGGCGTTTTCGCGGCCGGTGATATACGCCATGACTCGGCCCGGCAGGCAGTAACGGCTGCCGGCGATGGGGCTACGGCTGCCATCTATGCTGAACGCTTCCTCACCGAAAATAAATAATAAATCCGTTCTTTTGCCCAGCCCACCCCTTCAAAGGAAAGATACTAAAAGCAGTGGAGTGAACTCCTGAGGCTGTAGACCGACTTTACTAGCGGTTATTTTGAGAGCTATAATTATTTCGGGTTAGTGAGGCGGCACTTCACTGCTTCTCAGGGTAATGCTTTTATTTGTTATCGCTAAATGGTTACCGTTATGAAAAGAGTTGGTATTCTCTACCACCCTATGAAAGAAGAAGCTGAGCCCCTGGCTAAGAAGCTGAAAGAGTTTTTGGGTTCTAATGGCTTGCCTGTTTGGCTGTGCTCTGCCTGGGAGGGGGGGACAGCCCGGGCTCAGGTAGATGGCACCGATTTAATTCTTAGTATCGGTGGCGATGGTACTATTCTACGGGCAGCCCAGGCAGTAATTCCCGGCTCAACCCTTATTACCGGCATAAATCTGGGTAGGCTGGGATTTATGACCGAGCTCAGCGTTGCTGAAGTCATGGCAAAGCTGCCGGCTTTGTTGGCCGGGGAGGGTTGGATTGATAAGCGGTCTCTGCTTGAGGCCGAGCTGCCTGCTTTAGATGAGTGGCACGAGTCACCCGGTGTGTTTTATGCCCTGAACGATGTTGTCGTGGCACGGGGGGCGGTCGCCCGGGTAATCTATGTCGAAGTCAGTATCGATGGTGAACCCCTGACCACCTATAAGGCTGATGGGGTGATTGTGGCGACCGCTACTGGCAGCACGGGTTACGCACTGGCGGCCGGTGGCCCTATCCTTCATCCGCAGGCTAAAGAATCAGTGTTGGTGCCGATATTACCTCACCTCAGTTCGGCTTATGCCATGGTATTACCATCTACGGCCGCGGTTAAGTTGCGTCTTGTCTCTACCCAGCCGGCGATACTGAGCATCGATGGTCATATAAATTTGCCACTATCGAGCGGTGCTACTATCACGGTAAAGCATAGCTCTCATACGGTTCGGTTTCTCAGAATTCATCCGGAGACTTCCTTCTACGGCTCTCTGGAACAAAATTTGAAAGGAAAGCGGTAAATTGAATCCAGTAGAAAAAGCCAGAATCAGCGACGCCACCCAGATGCATCAGTTGATTAATTACTTTGCCGATAAGGGCGAGATGCTGGCACGCCCGTTGAGCGAGATATACGAAAGTATCCGGGATTATTTTGTCGTCCGGGAGGGCGAGCGGGTGATTGCCTGTGCGGCGCTGCATGTCAACTGGTCAGACCTGGCCGAGATAAAGTCGGTGGCGGTGGCTGAGGATAGCCAGAGACAGGGAACCGGCGACCGGCTAATAGCAGCCTGTCTCAGAGAGGCTAAAGAGCTTGGTATCCCCACTGTTTTTTGCCTGACCTATAAGCCAGCCTTTTTCGAAAGGTTTGGCTTTGCTCAAGTAGACAAAATGGAGCTACCGCAGAAGGTCTGGAACGAGTGTTACCGCTGTTCTAAGTTCCCTAATTGTGATGAGATAGCCCTTATCTGCCACCTGGAAACGCTGGCTAGTGACTCATCTACCAAGGAGGAATAATGTTCAACCCGGCATATGTTGGTGTCGTTACGCTAGGGCTTTTGCACGGCTTTGAGCCGGGACACGGTTGGCCAGTAGCCGTATTATACGCTATGAAAAAAAGAAATGCGGTTGCTAGCGCAACTCTTAGCTCATCTATCATTGGCATCGGCCATCTTGTATCATCCATTGCCGTTGTCGTTGCCTATGTTCTGCTCCAGAGGTGGCTGAATTTTGAAGCCCCGTGGCTAAAGTACATTGCGGCGGCTTTGCTGCTTATCCTCGCTTCCAAGTTGTTCAGAGAGAAGGTGGACGACCTTGAAAGACAACATGGTCATAACCACGAAGGTAATTCGGAAATCAAGCACGAACACGAGCATGAACACCCGGGGCAGAGCCTGCATACACACAAACATAAGCACAGAGCAGCGATTGTGCTGAGCCTTCTGGGGCTAGCTTTATTTGCCTTCATCCTCGGTTTCGCCCATGAGGAGGAAATCGCCTTGCTGGCCCTAGTAGCCGGTGGCCTCAATGCATGGATACTGATGTTAGCGTATGGTGTTTCGGTTTTGTTGGGGCTCATTGTGGCAACTGTTGCTGGCGTCAAACTATACAAACAATTCCAGCCTAAACTGGCACGCTATGAAAAATATATTCCAAAAATAAGCGCCGCTATTCTGGTAGCGATGGCTATTATTATCATCTTCTGGTAAATAGATTGGCTTGAGGAGGCTCGACTTGGCTGAGGAGCAGACACTATCCAGTCGACTAATCTATGAGGGGCGGACGGTAAGGCTGCGGGTCGATACCGTGCAAATGCCCGGTGGCCGGGAAACGACCAGAGAGATTGTTGAGCACAGTGATTGCGTGGCGATTGTCGCTATCGATGCCGATGATAATGTGCTGCTGGTTAACCAGTTTCGCGAGGCGGTGGGGAAGGAGTTACTGGAGATACCGGCCGGGGGCATTGAACCTGGTGAAGATGCGGTGGCGGCGGTGCTGCGTGAGATGCAGGAGGAAACCGGTTACTTGCCCGGAAAAGTAGCAAGGCTGGGCGGTTTCTACGCGGCACCGGGTTACTGCACTGAATACCTTCATCTTTACCTGGCGACCGACCTGACCCCCAGTCAACTGTACGCCGAAGATACAGAGAGTATCAGACTGGTTCCAGTGCCAGCCAGCCAGATTCCCGGTCTTATTACCTCGGGCGATATCTGTGATGCTAAGAGCATCGCCGGCTGGCTGACCTATCTTGAGTATCAGGAGAGGCACTGAAGCATTGGCTGCTCTCGATGTATAAATTTTAAGGTAATTATGTCATTCCCGCCCCGTATCAGGTACGGGGTAAACCCCGGCGGGAATCCAGTCACTCCTCCCCACCTGGATTCCGTATCAAGTACGGAATGACAATTCTCAGGTGGGAAAGATTTTACTTCTGTTTGAGGTTCTCTATGCCTAAAGAGGAAATAGTTATCGTAGGAGGAGGCGTAGTAGGCTGTGCCATCGCCTATTTTTTAGCCAGGGAAGGCATTAGCTCCCGAATAATAGAAAGGGAAGCTATCGGTAGTCAAGCCTCAGGTGCCGCCATTGGCCTGCTGGCGCCTCTCCACGGGCTCGATGTTAAAAGCCCCCTGATGGCACCGGCCCTGGAAAGCTTTCACATGCACGCCAAACTCCACGATGAGCTTGAAGCCGAGACAGGTATAGATGTTCAATATGGCCAGGTAGCTACTTTCCTCTTAACCTTAGCTGAAGAAGAGGGCAATTACTTAAAGGCGCTTATCCCGCACTATAAGGCTATGGGCTTAGAGGCTGCCTGGTGTGAGCCGGAGGAACTCAAGGAATTTGAACTAAATGAGAATTTCCGGGGAGCATTAGGTTACAGCCAGCATCAGGTCAATGCTTACCGCTTTAACCTGGCACTGGCGCGTGCCGCGGAACTACGAGGGGTTACAATTCAGCATGGTGAGGTGATAGGTTTTAGATGCCAGGGGAAAAGGGTAAGCGGGGTGACCATGAAAAAGGGTGAGATAGAAGCCGAAGCGGTAGTATTGGCCATGGGGAGCTGGAGCCGATTTGGAGGCTACTGGTTGGGAAATAATATACCCGTAGAACCCTTGCGCGGTCAGGTTTTTCAACTGCGGACAAAAGAACAAATCAGGCACAGCTTCTTCTACCGGGTTTTTATTCTTCCGAAAATAGATGGCTCACTGAATATCGGCACAACGATGGAGTTTGCCGGATTTGACAACAGGGTCACGCCGGAAGGAAGAGACTTTATGATTCAGGGTGCGGTCGATATCATGCCATCTCTGCTGAATGCCGAGCTAATAGGAGGCTTCGCTGGCCTCCGTCCCCTCTCGGAGGATGGTCTGCCTATCCTGGGGCTATTACCCAACTGGGAGAACGCCTATGTAGCCGCAGGACCTGGCGGTAAAGGAATTCTCTTAAGCCCGATAATCGGTAGAGAGATTGCCCGGCTCATCTCTAGAGGAAGCAGTGAAATCGATTTGCAACCTTATAATCCGGCCCGATTCAGCTAAACTGTCTGACCCCCGGAGATAGATTCGGGCCAGCTTTCATTATGGGGTGCTGGTGTTTGAGGAGGCTGCCGGCCTGGTTAGCCCAGGGTAGCTGAGAGCTGGCGACCGCCGAGCAGATGCATATGGAGATGAGGCACGCCTTGCCCTCCCTGCTGACCGCAGTTTATCACCAGCCGATAGCCACTTTCAGCGATGTCCTCCTTTTTTGCCAGTTGATTAGCCGTGTTTACCATCTTTCCCATCAGCGATGACTCGGCTTCAGAGAGCTGGACAGGGGAAGGGATATGCTTCCTGGGGATAACCAGCAGGTGTACCGGTGCCAGGGGATTAATGTCACGAAAGGCAATCACCTCTTCATCCTGGTAAAGGATATCGGCCGGTATTTTACCAGCCACAATCTGGCAGAAGATACAATCCATTCTTCCCTCCTCGACTGGATTCTCGCCACAGCGCCAGAGTTAACCTCTTTCCGGCTGGTGCCTGTCTCTTCGCTTAGTACTTGGAAACCCCAATCTCCTCCATTTTACCTGTTACCATATAGACGACTCGTTCGCAGATGTTGGTCACTCTGTCAGCACTGCGCTCTAGATTGTGGGCTACCCAGATAAGACGGGTCGCCCTGGTGATGGTCTTGGGGTCATCCAGCATGAAAGTGAGCAACTCTCTGAAGACTTGATTGTAAAGATTATCCACCTCATCATCTTCAGCCGCAATTTGCCGGGCGCTAGTGGCATCGTGGTTAATCAAGGCATCGAGGCTGCGATGCAGCATATCATTGGCTTTTTCGGCCATGCGGGGGATATCGACCAATGGCTTAAGAGGGGGTTCATCACCGATCATCACCACGATTTTAGCAATACCCTCGGCATGGTCACCAATTCGTTCTATATCGGTGATTATATTCAAGACACCGATAATAGCCCGCAGGTCGCTGGCCATGGGTTGCTGGGTGGCGATAAGCTGAACGCACTTCTCTTCTATTTCAAACCGCTTCCTGTTTATTTTGAGGTCATCAGCTATTATCTCGCCGGCCCTTTTTAAGTCTCTCTCTCTAAGAGCTTCAATGGAACGACTGGTAGCTTGCTCCACCATGCTGCCCATGACGCGGACATCGTCCTGAATTTCACGCAGTTTCTTATGAAAGACTGTCCTTATTTCCATCTTGTAAAACCTCCTCCCGGCCTCTAGCCAAAGCGGCCGGTGATGTAGTCCTCGGTGAGTTTATCTCTGGGATTACTGAAAAGCTCAGCCGTAGTCCCATACTCTACCAGTATACCAGCCCGGTCATCTGCCATCGTCAGGAAGGCAGTCATATCTGATACTCGGGCGGCTTGCTGCATATTGTGGGTAACGATGACAATACTATAGCTCTCCGCCAGGTTCCTCATCAAGTCCTCGATTTTAAGGGTAGCCACCGGGTCAAGGGCACTACAGGGTTCATCCATTAATATGACCTCTGGTTCTACAGCCAGCCCCCGGGCGATACACAGCCGCTGCTGCTGCCCGCCAGAAAGAGCCAGGGCGCTCTTGTGAAGACGCTCTTTCACCTCCTCCCAAAGGGCAGCCCGCCTCAGGGAGGACTCCACCGCCTCTTCCAGATTGCCCTGGTAGCCGTTAACACGCAGCCCGAAGGCGACGTTCTCGAAAATAGATTTGGGGAAAGGGTTGGGTTTCTGGAATACCATCCCGATGTGCGACCGTATTTCAGTCGGGTCTACCGCTGGGGAGTAGATATCCTGACCATTGAGGAGGACCTCTCCGGCCACGCGTGCTCCATTTACCAGGTCATTCATACGATTGAAGCAGCGCAGCAGGGTACTCTTGCCGCAACCCGATGGCCCGATGATAGCAGTTACCGCGTGGCGCTTGATGGTCAGGTTAATATCCCTCAGGGACTGGAAGTTGCCATACCATACGTTCAGCTTTTTAACTTCAAAGACATCATTAGCTGGCGGCATCTTTATTCCTCCGACCTTATCTGGTAACGATTTCTCAAGTATATCGCCAGGGCATTCATGGAAAGGAGAATGACCAGGAGCACGATGATAGCGGCGGCGGCCAGGCCGCGAAACTCAGCCTGGGGTCGTGTTACCCAGTTGAATATCTGAATGGGCAGTACGGTGAAGCGGTCCAGCGGTCCTGAAGGGACAAAGGTCAGGTAGACCAGGGCACTGATGGCCAGTACCGGAGCCGCCTCACCGATAGCCCGGGACATAGCCAGGATGGTGCCGGTAAGGATTCCGGGGAAGGCCGCCGGCAGCACTACCCGCTTGGTCACCTGCCACTGAGTGGCCCCCAGGGCATAAGCCGCCTCCCGATGAGTCGAAGGTACCGCCCGGATGGCTTCTCGAGAGGCGAGGATGACTATCGGCAGCACCAGCAGGCCGAGAGTCAATGCCCCGGCGAGAAGGCTCCGGCCAAGTGCCATCCAGCCGACGAAGATGGACAGTCCGAGAAGGCCGTAGACGATAGAAGGCACTCCGGCCAGGTTGGAGATGTTAACCTCAATCAGCCGGGTGAGCCAGTTCCTGGGAGCGTATTCCTCCAGATAGATGGCGGCGCCAACACCGACAGGAACGGACAAGACGGCGGTCAGTCCCATGAGCCAGATAGTGCCCATGAGAGCCGATAACAGTCCGGCCTCTTGCGGATGACGGGAGGGATAGCTGGTTAAGAAGTGCCAGTTGAGCCAGGGGGCGCCCGGCACCACTATCTGGACGAGTAAAGTTATCAGCCCGGCGATGCCCACCAGTACGGAGAGGAGAAACAGGGCGTAAAAAATATCCCCGGTGCCTTTCCTGAGGCGAAGGTGTCGCCTGAATATAGTGGCATCCTGTGGCATCAGTACCTCTCCTGCCAGCGGCGGACCACCCAGTGCCCCAGGACATTCATCATCAGGGTCATCAAGAACAACAGAAAGCCCACGGCAAAGATGGTGTTATATTCAAGGGAGCCGCGGGGTGTTTCCCCCAGGCTCAACTGGACAATGAAGGCAGTCATCGTCTGAATACTCTCCAGCGGGTTAATGGTCATCCGGGGGGTGGCGCCGGCAGCGATAGTTACCAGCATAGTCTCGCCGATAGCCCGAGAAAGCGCCAGGATAAAGGCAGCTACGATGCCCGAGAGGGCCGCCGGCACCGTCACGCGCAGGGCTACTTCTAAACGGGTGGCACCCAGGGCATAAGCCCCTTCTTTCAGCGAGCGCGGCACGGCCAGCATGGCGTCCTCGCTGAGAGACGATACCATGGGAATAATCATCAACCCCATTACCAGCCCGGCGCTGAGGGCATTAAAGATGAGCATGTCAAGGAAGACCCTCTGCAGCAGGGGGCTGACAAGGGTGATGGCAAAGTAGCCATAGACAACCGTAGGAATACCGGCAAGAACCTCGAGAGCTGGCTTGATGATACGGCGCGCGCTCTCTGGGGCATAGCCGGAAAGGAAGATGGCTGTGCCTAAACCCAGGGGCATGGCGACAGCCGCGGCAATCACGGTCACCAGCAAAGTACCGACCACCAGAGGCAAAACACCGAAGGACCGGGGGACAAGGATGGGTGCCCATCGGCTACCGGTGAGGAACTCCCATAGCGAGACTTCGCCGAAAAAGCCCAGAGCCTGCGATAACAAGCTGACGACAATACCGATGGTAGTGGCGATGGACACGAGAGCACAGGCGAAAATTAATCCGTGAGCAATCTTCCCCTCCAAGGCCTGACGCTGCCGGTAGCGGCCGGTCAATCCCGGCCTCGGTGTCTTTAGCTGAGCCTCCGCCCCATATTCTTTCATGCCGTCCTTGTCCTTCGTGCCTTAATCACTCCCCTGTCGGCCTCGTTCTTTATGGCTGGATGGCCGCCAGGTTGTCCCGGTAGACCTGGTCGTCCAGCTTGATGTAGCCTATCTCGGCGACCAGTGCGGCGGCATTCTCCAGGTAGAACTCGACGAAGGCTTTCACTTCCGGCCGTTGCAGACTCTGCTGGCTCACATAGATGAACAGCGGGCGGGACAGCGGCCGGTAGTACCCGGCCGCGATGGTCTCTTGGCTGGGCAGGACTGGTCCATTACCGCTATCAATGGCGACCAGCTTGAGCTTGCCCGGGTTCTCCACATAGTAGGCGTAGCCGAAGTAGCCCAGGGCGT
>JACQGQ010000028.1 GCA_016199495.1 Chloroflexota bacterium | reverse complement strand
GCCAGGCTGGCAGTATCGGTGGAAGTATCTATCGCCAGTTGCATTATCGTTCCTTATCTAAACGAAGAGAAAACTGTTTTAGTTGGGACACTATGTCCCGGTAGCGCCGTCCACCGGATTCCATCTGGAAGCTGCGCTCGGTATCAGAGAGATAGTTTATTTTAATCAGGAGGTGCTCTCGGGGCAGGATGCTTAACGCCTTTTCTGCCCACTCGACGACACAAACACCCCGCCCATACAAATAGTCATCCAGGCCCAGGTCCAGGCTCTCTTCGATACGGTCGAGCCGGTAGAGGTCGATGTGATATAGCGGCAAGCGGCCGTAGAGCTCCCTGATGATGACAAAGGAAGGGCTGAGTGTATATTCGTTAATACCCAGTCCCCAGGCAATACCCTGGGTGAGGCAAGTCTTGCCTGCTCCCAGCTCTCCGCTGAGGAGAAAAACATCACCGGCCAGGGCTAGCTCGCCGATACGCCTGCCCAATTCTTGAGTCTCTTCCGGGCTGTGGCTAATTAGCTTAAGTTGGTTCATACTTAGCTTCGTTTTGCCGTAAAATGCTCCCACCCTGCCTTGGGCAGGTTAACCGGATTTCCCTTGCCATCAATCAGGGTTATCTCGCCGGCTTTATCAGGCATGATTTCACCAATGACGGTTATCGGGCAGGAAGCGGCGGCTTTTACCCTGTCAATGACTTCGGCGCTGGCCGTGAACAAAAGCTCATAGTCATCTCCCCCTGATAGCGCCAGCTCCAAGGCTCTGTCACCAAAGTTAGCTCTGACGGCCGGCGGAACAGGCAGGCGGTCGATTTCTATTCGGGCGCCAACCTGGCTGGCTTTACATAAGTGACTCAAGTCTGAAATCAAACCATCGCTAATATCGATGGCGGCTCTCACCCCGTGTTCGACTAGTACTTGCCCTTCAGCGACTCGCGGGTAGGGTTGCAGGAAAGCCTGTTTCAGACTGGCGGCAGCTTTAGACTCAAGCGGGAGATGTTGCCTCAGTACTGCCAAACCGGCGGCGGCCGCCCCCAGGTAGCCGGTAACGGCCACTTGCTCCCCGGGTTTGGCGGCGGAACGGGTCAGGATATTTTTATCCCGACCTTTAGTGCTGCCCAGGACAGTAATGTTAATCACCAGTAACGGTGCCTGGCTCATATTGCCACCGACGATAGCTACTTCAAACCGCCGCGCCAGTGCCAGCATTCCCTGGTAGAGAGCAACAATAGCCTCTACCTCGGTCTGCCCAGGTAAGGCTAACGATACCAGAGCATATTTGGCGAAGCCACCCATAGCGGCAATATCGCTCAGATTGACGGCCAGCGCTCTCCAGCCCAGTTCTTCCCAGGAAGTTATCTCCAGCGTAAAATGAACGTCTTGAATCAAGCAATCAACGGTAGCCAGTTGAATTGAATCGTCACCATACCAGGCGGCGGCATCATCACCGATGCCGAGAATAAGCTGTTGCCAGGCGCTTACCCTTTTGTCCCGCGCCCCGTAAGCCATCTTTGCCAGGAGGTCAATCAGTCCGAATTCCCCCAACTCTGAAACTTTCATATCGTGAAATTATAGCACGATTTCAAGACAGGGGTCTAAATACGGGCTACTGGAAGGTGGGATGATATATTCCCGGTTTAGTTCATTAGCTTATACAGAAATCAGGACGAACTCAGTTTGACGCAAGCATACTGGCTAAAAAAGCTCAATCCCGGAGCCAGAAGACGCCGCCCATAACTATCAGCAGGACACCGATAGCTATGGCGATGCGACCGCCTATCTTTAAGGCGCCGAATTGAGGGCGCCGTGGCCAATGCTCCAGAAATTCCCGTGTATCAGCCTGAGGAGAAAGGGAATCATAGTAGCCTTTCTCCTCTTTCCTGCCCCAGATAATGGCGGCGAGACCGAGAAGGATAAATAAACCTCCCATCCCCATTATCACCAACCGGTCATACTGAAGCATGGCTAACCCTTAGATACCAGTGGCTATTTAACCACTAATTATAATCAGCTTCCAGCGCTATTTTCAACCAGGATTCCCGGTTACCGAAACGGGGTTATCTGATTTCAGCCGTAGCTCCAGCCTCTTCCAGCTTCTGTTTACCAGCCGCCGCTTCATCTTTACTAACCTTTTCCTTCACTGGCTTGGGGGCACTCTCGACCAAGTCTTTAGACTCTTTCAATCCTAAAGAGGTCAGTTCCCGTACTGCCCTGATGACACTAATTTTATTTGCCCCGATCTCCTTAAGAATTACATCAAACTCCGTCTTCTCTTCGGCTGGAGCCGCCGCTGCAACTGGTGCGGCTGCGGCCGCAGTAGCTACCATCGGGGCCGCGGCCGTAACTCCGAACTCAGCCTCTAGAGTCTTAACCAACTCGGCCAGCTCGAGCACGGTCATATTTTTTATGGTAGTCATGACATCGTTAATAGTGGCCGGACTGGTCGCTTTTTTAGCCGGAGCCTTAGCTCTTTTGCCTACCTGTCCCGCCGATGGCTGTTCTTCGCGGCCGGTTGTTGTTCCACCGCTCTCATGCTCGGTTTCTACCTGATTTTCCACGTTTTCTGACATTTTATTCTCCCTCCAGTTGTTTTATTCTAGCTTGTAGCACTGCCATAACCCCCCTTATCGGGGAGACAAGGCAGCTAAGTAAACCCGCAATGGGACTTTTCATCTGACCCAGGACTCTGGCCAGCAATACCTCCCGGGACGGCAGCGTAGAGAGGGTTATCACCTCCTCTGAAGTGAGTAACCTATCGCCTAAAAAGCCCCCTTTAATACTGAGACTTGACGCTGACTCGCGCATGTAGCCTGTCAGCACTTTGACGGGTGTAGTTATATCGCCAAAGCCAAAAGCAATAGCTATCGGGCCTTCAAAGGGGCTAACCAGGCCACCCTTGCCGGCCCTCTCTGCGGCGAATCGAGCCAGAGTATTCTTGACCACTTTATATTCGCTGCCTGACTCCTGTAACCGGCGGCGCAGGTTGGTCATCTCGGAGGTTGTTAGTCCCCGATAGTCAGTTAAAATACTGATACTGCTTTTGGAAAAAGTCTCTTGTAGTTTATCAATGATTTGCGTTTTTTTCTCTCTGGACTCTACAGACATCTCTCCTTAATCTCCTGACTGCTATCGTTAAACATTTTAAAAAAATAAGTCCTTGTGCCGCTGACACAAGGACTTATTGCTAGACTACCCTAATTTTTGCCTTTACTTACCGCAAAATGTTACCAGTCTAGTGTTATCCTTGCCTCGGCAGGTATACTTTAAGCCTTAACGCACCTGCTGTCTCAGGCCAAAGGCTCTGGCTGATTAGCCAGCTATTCCTTTCATTTTAAGGGGCGCCAATGATAGTAACGCTGCACTGGAAGCGTCCCGGGTGTCCCCCCTGGCTATGGGACAGCCCCATGCGGACATTCTTCAATTGGCGCGCCGGTGACTCCGCCTTGCCCTGAATCTGTTTGTAAATCTCGTAGATACCCCGGACGCCGCTGGCGCCGATGGGGTGCCCAAAACTCAAGAGCCCCCCGCTGGCGTTGACCGGCAGGTCCCCCTCTAGGGTAAAGGTGCCCGCCTCGATATCCCGCATGACCGTTCCCTTCTCACACAGTCCCAGGCTTTCAATAGCGATGGCTTCGGCAATGGAGAAACAGTCATGAACTTCCACCATGTCCAGCTCTTCCCTGGGGTTTTTGATACCAGCCTGCTCGTAGGCCTGGCGGGCGGCCCGTTCTGTCTCCTCCCAGTGGGTGAAGTCATACTTCGTGTCGGACTTGCCCATGCCCGGGCCAGTGCACGTGCCCATGCCCTTGATGGTGACGTAATTTTTACGATAGGCTCTGGCATCCTCCGTCCGGCACAGCACCGCTGCCACCGCCCCATCGCTGGCAACGCTGCAGTCATAGAGCCCCAGAGGCCCGGCGATGCTGGGGGCGTTCATGATGTCCTCCACCGAGACCTCCTCCTGGAACATGGCACGGGGGTTACGGGCGCCGTTAAAGCGGTTCTTGGAGGCTATCATCGCCAGCATGCGCTTGCCCTCGTCCGGGCTCAGGCCATATTGATGGAAGTAGCGGATGGCGGTCATGGCATAGCGCTCAGGGTCGCTGACCCCGTCGCCATAGACCGAGTGCACTTCATCTGTGCCCGACTCGCCGCCACCCCGTCGCTGGGTCCGGTCCCGCATCTTTTCGAAGCCTACCGCGATCACGATGTCATATAGTTTGGAAAGGAGGGCAAAGGCGGCGCTGCGGATGGCGTCGGCCCCGGTGGCGGCGGCGTTCTCTATCCGGGTCACCGGGATAAACTGGAGCTGGAGGGGAGTGGACAGACTGATGCCCCCCCCGGCGAAAGCACTGCCTGACCAGCCCGCCTGGATGTCCTTAAGGCTCACCCCGGCGTCGGCCACGGCCTCGGTTGCTGCTTCCACAATCAGGTCGTCTATGTCCTTGCCCCAGAGCTCGCCGAAGCTCTGGCTAGCCCCCATTCCGATGATGGCGACCTTGTCCTTGATGCTTTCCATCGGTAGCCTCCTTTATTTTCCGGGAATACCCAGGATAGTTACCGAGCACTCGAAGCGGCCCGGGTGCCCTCCCTGGTTGTGGCACAGCCCTAACTCCACGTTTTTCAGCTGCCGGGATTGATACTCTGCTTTGCCGATAATCTGCTTGTAGGTCTCGAACATCTCCCGGATGCCGCTGGCCGGAGGCGGATGCCCGAAGGACTTCAAGCCGCCACTGGCATTCACTGGTAGCTTCCCTTCCAGAGTAAACGTCCCCGCCTCGACATCACGCCGGATTGTTCCCCTCTCGCACAGCCCGACGCTCTCGACGGCGATGGCTTCGGCAATGGAAAAGCAATCATGGCACTCCGCCATGTCCAGCTCTTCCCTGGGGTTCTTGATACCAGCCTGCTCATAGGCCTGCTTTGACGCCGCCGTTGATTCCTCCCAGTGGGTGAAGTCGAAGCCGGTGTGAAACTTTCTCATGCCGGGGCCAACGGAGATGCCGATACCCTTGATGGTGATGTAATCGGGACGGAAGGACTTGGCATCCTCAGTGCGGCACAGGATAGCCGCCGCCGCCCCTTCAGCCTGGGCGCAGCAGTCATAGAGACCCAGGGGCCAGGCGATGATGGGCGAGTTCTCGCAGGTCTCCACCGAGACCTCCCGCTGGAACATGGCACGGGGGTTGCGGGCGCCATTGTAGTGGCTCTTGGAGGATATCATCGCCAGCATGTGCTTGCCCTCCTGCCGGCTCAGGCCATAGCGGCTAAAGTAGCGGGTGGCGGCCAGGGCATAGCGCCCCGCGGGAATACCCGTGGCACCTGTCACCGGGTGGTACTTGTCAACCCCGGCTTCATCACCAGCTCCTTCGCCCCCGCGAGGGGCGTCCTTCATCTTGCCGACACCTACGGCCATGACCAGGTCATAGGTCTTGGACAGAAGTCCGAAAGTGCAGCCCCGCACCGTTTCGGCTCCGGTGGCGCAGGCATTCTCTACCTTGGTCACCGGGATATACTGTTTGATAATAGAGGTCAGCCAGTTCCCTGTAGGGGCACCGCCGCCTACCCAGGCGGCCTGGATGTCACCGATACCTACCCCGGCGTCATCCAGGGCTTCGTGCACCGCCTCCAAAACGATGCCGGTCTCGTCCTGGTCATAAAGCTCCCCCCACCTCTTGTTGGTCCCCACCCCGATAATGGCGACCTTATCCTTGATGCTCTCCATAGTGTCCTCCTTCTACACTTTCTCGACAGGGTCTCCTGTGAGACCCTACCTCGGACGATTCCTAACCCCGAACCGTCCGCATTTTCCAGAAGTAATTGTGCAGCCCTCCTCCGTCGTGGATGTTACGGAAGGTGAACTCCACCTCCTGCCCCACATCTATGGTAGCCGGGTCCCGGTCGGTTATGTTACCGTAGAAACGGCCGCCTCCTTCCAGGTCCATGATACAGGCCACGCTGGGAGCCACCGGCTGCACGGTGCGCTCATCCATGCTGAAGGTGAAAATCTTCCCCTTCTTATCCCAGATGGGATAGTCATCGAACTCACCCTCGGTCTGGCACTCGATGCACAGCCTCTGCAGAGGAAAGTTGACGGTGCCGCAGACGCGGCACTTCTGCCCGATGAGGGAGACGAGGTTCTTGCGTTCCCGCCAGAGGACGGGTAGGGACGACGTCCGGGTGGCGCGTCCCCCCGGCTCCTCGATGACCAGGTCACGGAAGATAAGGTATTGCTGGTAGTAGGAGACGGGGAGCTTGGAGGCCAGGTACTTCTTAATGCCCCGCCGGTTGCGCAGTTTTTCTATCCCGGCAGTCACGGTGAGGGCATGCACGTCGCAGCCGTCGCCGTAGTTAAAGGTCAGAATCTTGTCTCCGGCCTTGGCCTCCTGTAAAGTGGCGACCAGCATCATGGGTACGAAGGCGGAGCCGGTGTGGCCGATGTTATTGAAGAAAGCCTCCTGCAACTGAGTCTTGGCGTCCACCCCCAGTGCCCGCGCCAGCTCGGTGTGTCGCCGCTGGTCGGGGGCATAGAGCACCACCTTGGCAAAGTCCTTGATGGTGGCTTTGAACTGCTTCAGTGCCGCCGCCACGGCCTGCGGGGCAATCTTGCTATAGCCCTCCCCGAAGATAAAGCGGTCCTCCCAGGTGCGGTTGAAAGGCTCGTTGGGCAGTCTCCAGGTATCCATAAAGGAATTGAAGACGTGGTAGGCGTTGTCAATGGTCACGGCCGGTCTGGCATCCCCCAGCAGGAAGGCAGCCGCCCCATCACCGAAGAGCATCTCGTCCCCCGAATGGGGCGCCGTGACCCGGCAATCCGAGGCGATTACCAGGACTTTCTTAGCTGAGCCACTGGCTATGGCATCGGCGGCCAGCCTGAAGGCACTGGTGGCTCCTCGTGGGGAGTTGTCTATGTCCAGGGTAAAGGTATCCGGCTTCAGGTCCAGGACCTCGGCGATGATGGAGGCAGCCTGCTTCTCCTGATAGGGGTGGGTCAGGCTCACAAAATAGAGGGCATCTATCGATTTGTGGTCGATGCCCTGCAGACAGTCCACGGCCGCCTCCACCCCCATAGTGAGGCTGTCCTCGTCAAAATTAGCCACGGCCTTCTCCCCCGCCCCAGAGCCGCCACCCCAGGCCTTGGCGATCTGGTCCCGACTCAAGCGGAACATTGGAACATAAGCACCGTACGATAGGATTCCGAACATCTGATTATCCTCCTTCCTGAAAAGCTATTTTACTAGGGGATTCTGATAATGTCAACCACGAACTTAGAAAAGGGTTGGCTCGACCTCAAGCCAACCCTTTCTTTAATATAATACAACAACATGGATTAGTCTGTACCGTTATCATTTAGGTTACTCATTTAGACTCCTGGTAGCCGGTGCCAACGCCAGGCAGTCGCCACTGTCTCCGGCAGAATTATTAATTATTAGAGGGGGTTACTTCCCCGGGATGCCATAAAGTGCCATGTTGCACACGAAGTTGCCGGGATGCCCGCCCTGGCTATGAGCCATGCCTAACTCGACATTCTTCAACTGGCGGGAAGGCTCCTGTGCTTTACCCTGAATCTCTTTGTAGATTTCGTAGGTTTCGCGGCAGCCGCTGGCACCGATGGGATGGCCGAAGGACTTCAAACCACCGCCGATATTAAAGGCGACCCCGCCGCGCTCATACCCTTCCTGAGTAAAGGAGCCGGCTTCAATGTCGTCCTTAGCGGTGCCCTTCTGGCAAAAACCCATGTCTTCATAGCACATAAGCTCGGCGATGGAGAAGCAGTCATGACACTCTACTATGTCTATTTCTTTACGAGGGTCTTTAATCCCGGCCTGCTGGTATATCTGCTGGCTTGCCCGGTAGGTTTCCTCCCAGTGCAGAAAGTCATAGTCTTCCCGGTTCTTGCCCGTGCCTTGACCACATGAGTTAGCTAACGCCTTAACGGTGATAAAGTCGTCTCTAAATCCAAATTTCTTGACATCCTCGGTGCGGCACATGATAGCCGCCGCTGACCCATCGGCCACTCCACAGCAGTCAAACAAGCCCAGGGGCCAGGCAATCATCGGAGCATTCAGCGCCTGCTCCACCGTTATTTCGCGGCGGAACATAGCCCTGGGGTTGCGGGCGCCATTATGGTGGCTCTTCACCGATATCATTGCCAGGTGCTTCCGCTCTGTGCCATAGGTGGCAAAGTGCTTGGTGGCGGCCAGGGCATAACGTCCCGGCGCCGTCGCCTGGATGCCATACGATGGTTGTGGGCCCTTCCCGGTTTCACCTTCGGCGCCACCGCCACCACGTCCTCTATCCTTCAGCTTCTCAACACCAAGTGCTAGGACAATGTCGTAGGCTTTAGCCATCAGGGCATAGGCCGCTCCCCTGATGGCTTCTAACCCGGTGCCACAGGCATTTTCCACCCTGGCGACGGGTATATAGTTCAGCTTAAGGGCGTGGGACAAAGGCTGTCCGGTACTGAAGCCGGAGGAACCGAGCCAGGCGGCTTGAATATCCTTAAGCTCAATCCCGGCATCTTCAAGGGCTTCGGAAGCAGACTCAATAATAAGGTCAAAACCGCCGACATCGAAACGCTCCCCGAACTTGGTGCAACCCATACCGACAATGGCAACCTTGTCCTTAATGCTTTCCATTTTTCCCTGCCTCCCTATTTTAATTTTATCTTATCGGGCGCATTTTCCAGGAGTAAGTGTGAATATCATCCTTGCTGTACAACCGTCGGAAGGTAAGTTCCAGCGGCATACCGACCTCGACCTTATCAGGGTCGCGGTCGGTCATGTGGGCGTAAAACCTACCCCCTCCCTCAATACTGGCAATACAAACGATGATAGGGGGGTCAACACTACGGGCGAGGCTATCTTTGCTGAAAGTAGTTAGGGTAAGTTTTTTGTCCGAAAGCCTGACCTCATCATAGTTATCCTTGGCGCCACAGTAGGCGCAGATTCGCTGTATCGGCCACTCAATCTTGCCACATTCCCGGCACTTACTGCCGTGGCACCTGACAGACCAGTTGCGCTCCCTCCAGTTGATAGTGGCTACAGGCTCGCCGGCAAGCGCCAGCTCACCGAGCAGGCTGCGATAGCGCAGATACTTAGTATAGTCGGGGAGGGGTAACTTGGAGGCCACATGTCCCTTTATTCCCTTTCGTCCTTTGAGCTTCCCTATCTTGTCGGTGGCTTGCAAGATATAGGCATCGCAGCCATCGCCATAACTGGTGAAAAGGATTCGGTCACCCGCTTTGGCTTCTTCTAAAGTGGCGGCCAATATCATTAAAGCATAGGCGGCACCAGTATTGCCCACAGTGTTAAATAGAGAGTCTTGAAGCTGGGTCTTGGCATCGAATCCCAGATTTCGGGCTAGCTCAAGATGTCTTCTGGCGTCAAAAGCATAGAGAGCCGCCTTTGCGAAATCTTTCGGGCTTAAGTTGTATCTCTCCAGGAGCTTGGAGACGCCTTCTTGCACATTTTCCAGATAACCATAGGTTACACTGAATCGGTCTTCCGAGGCATTAACAAAGGTATTAGTATCCGTTCGCCACAGGTCTATGATATCATTTGAGTGGCTATAGCTACCTTCTACGCTGGCGATAACTCCTGAGTTACTGATGAGGATGGCGACGGCACCATCTCCGAAATTTTGTTCGTATTCCGATTGTAGCGCACCCAGGCGGCAATCGGCGGCAGTTACCAGGACTTTCTTCGCCGAGCCGGCCTTAACGGCATCGATAGCCGCCCTCATGGCGTTGGTGCCGGCTCTCAAAGAATCGGTGAAGTCGGCGGTGAAGATTTCCCGGCGCAGGTCGAGCGCTTCGGCAACCATCGTTGCCGACTGTTTCTCTCGGTAAGGGGCTGTGGTGCTGGCAAAGTAGAGGCCGTCAATCTGCTCACGGTCGATGCCTTTCAGGCAGTCGATGCTGGCTTCTACGGCCATGCTGATGGTATCTTCGTCAAAATTGGCGACGGCCCTCTCCCCAGCCACTGCCACGCCCCGTCCACCAGCCCAAACCCGGGCGATATCCCCCCGGGCTAGCCTGTAGATAGGTACATAGGCGCCGGCTGAGGTTATCCCGACCATCAAGTCCCTCCTTGTCCTGAAAACACGATACGGTATTAGTTTGCCTTCTTTGGCTCGGTTAAACCCCTTCTAACCCCACGATACCGACGAAAATAGCGCAACCGTCCGGACTACCACCCAGGTTGTGCGTCAGCCCTAACTTGGGGTTCTTTATCTGCCGTGAAGGCATACCCGGGTTCAATACTTCATCAGCTCTACCCTGAAGCTGCATGTACATCTCATACATCATCCGCAGCCCGCTGGCGCCAACCGGGTGCCCGAAGCACTTCAAGCCGCCGTCAAGCTGAATTGGCTGGGCGCCATCGAGGTCGAAACGGCCGGACTCAATATCATCCTTTACCTTCCCCCGGGGGCTAAAGCGGAGGTCTTCCATAGTAACGGCCTCGGTAATGGAGAAGCAGTCGTGAACCTCAGCCATGCTTATCTCCTCACGGGGATTGGTTATCCCGGCCTCTTTATAGGCTCTTTCCGCCGCCCGTACCGTAGCCTCAACATGGGTCCAATCATATTTTGAGTTATAGTTTCCATCGCGCGGGCTGATGGCAATCTGTAGCGCCTTGGCAAATACCGGCGGCTCTTTCCCTTTCCTCAAGCGCTTGGCTATCTTAGGCGTGGTGATGATGGCGGCGGCGGCACCATCACTGACGCCACAGCAGTCATACAATCCCAGCGGCCAGGCAATCATCGGGGCATTGAGTATCGTTTCCATAGATACTTCCTTCTGGAAGTGAGCGTTCCGGGTCAGAGCACCGTTTTTATGGCTCTTCCAGGAGACTCGGCCGATCATATGCTTACCTTCCTCAAAGCTCAAACCATATCGGGAGAAATATGTGGTGGCTAGCATAGCAAATTGCCGTGGGGGTAAGCCTTGTGACAGCATGGCATGCCCCGGTCCATCTGTCCCGCCACCACCCATGCCGCTCATGCCGCTATCCTTGAATTTCTCGACGCCAATGGCTAAGACGATGTCGTGGATGCCAGCGGCTACCGCATAGGCAGCATTCCTGAAAGCCTCCGAGGCGGTGGCACAGGCATTCTCCACCCGGGTAATCGGGATATACTGCAGCCTCAGAGGCTCGGCCAGTGTCATCCCGGTGCCTCCTGAGCTGGAGGTCCCCAACCAGGCCGCCTCGACATCCTTGGGCTCAATCCCGGCATCTTCAAAAGCCTGGTAGGCAGCCTCGACAAGCAGGTCATTGGTACCAGTATCCCAGCGTTCACCAAACCTGGTGCATCCCATACCAGCAATCGCAACCCTATCCTTTATGCTTCCTGACATTTTCTTTACCTCCCTGATTTTTATTTAATCCCTTACTGGTTTGCACTTCCAAACATAGGTATGACTGCCGAGAAGGTAGCGCAGCTTCCTGAAGGTCATCTCCACGCCAATGCCTACCTGGCACTCGTCAGGGTCACGGTCAACCATATTAAAGGCGCCTCGGCCGCCTCCATCAAAATCAATAATGGCGGCTGTGGTCGGTGGGTCAATGCCACCACCCAGATAGTCATGGCTGAAGCTAACCAACTTGGCTCTTTTGTCAGCAAAACGGTACGGCTCGAAATTATCTTTGGCAAAGCACTCCAGGCAGATACGGGCATGGGTCGAACTGGCACTCTGGAACAACTGGGGGGTACCGCACTGCTTGCACTTGACCCCGTAGAGGGGTAAGGCAGTAGCGTGTTCCCGCCACTGGGCGGCCATAGAGGCTAACCCCCCTTCATGACGGGTAGGCGGGTCTAATGGCACCATCTCGCGCCAGCGCAGGTACCTTCCGTAGTTGTCAAGGGTTCTCTTGATGTCGAGATGGCGTTTTATCCCTCGCCGGTCTCTAATCTTCTCAATCTGCTCGGTTACCCTGAGCACAATAGCATCACTGCCATTTCCCCAGCTAACCAGCAGAATCCTATCGCCGGCCTTAGCATTTTCCAGGGCGGCTACCAGAATCATTAAGGGAAGGGCCGCTCCAGTATTACCCACCGTATCAAGTAACGGTTCCTGAATTTGTTCCGGCTTAAACTTCATCTCACCGCCCAGCGCCGCGTGGGCTCGGCTGTTAGCTCCGTAGAAACAGACTTTAGCGAAATCCTTTGGCGCCAGGTTGTACTTTTTCATGACTCCAGCCGCCGCTTCAGCCGGGATTTTCATATAGCCTTCATCCCGACCGAATCGGTCCTCCCAGGCGCGGACAAAGGTGTCTTCATGGGCTCTCCAGTAATCTGCCAGGTCATCAGATAAGGTGTAGCTGCCCTCAATCTCTACGGCCACCCCTTTATTTCCCAGCAGAAATGCGGCGCTGCCATCGCCAAAAGCCTGTTCGTTTTCGCCGCTGGCACCCCCCAGGCGAGTATCGGCAGCCGTTACCAGAACACTTTTGAGCGAGCCGGCATTGACCGCATCTAAAGCCGATAGCAGAGCCGTAGTTCCGGCTCTGAGACAATTGGCGAAATCAGCATTGCGGGCGTCCCGGCGAAGGTCAAGGGCAGTGGCCGCTATGGTTGAATTCTGCCTCTCCTTATAAGGAGCAGTGGTGGTCGCCAGGAATAAAGCATCGACTGTCTTCGGGTCAGTCCTTTTCAGGCAGTCCAGGCCGGCCGCTATCGACATAGTAATGGAATCCTCATCAAAACCAGCCACTGCTTTCTCGCCACGTCCCCCACCCCGGCCCCAGGCCTTGTTAATTACACTCCGGGGCAACCTGTAATACGGTATGTAGGCTCCATACGATACGATTCCTGCCATTTGTCCCCCTTACAATATCATTCCTACCCCAGCAATGTGATACCGAGTCCCTGGCTTACCGCGCCTATTCTACTACCAGGTCTGGGCAATGTCAACCAGAAGTTAAAGAGAGGGTCGGCTTAAGGTCAAGCTTGATACCAGCCCCCATAGTAGTCGTGAGCGAGGCAGTTTTAACATACTGACCCTTAGCACCACTGGGCTTAGCCTTCACCACCGCCTCGACCACCGCCGCCAGGTTATCCATTAGTTTATCATCTTCAAAACTGACCTTACCCAAAGGTGTGTGAATGATGGCCGTCTTATCCAACCTGAATTCTACCCGCCCCTTGCGGGCATCTTCGATTACTCTGGTGAGGTCACCTGGCGCCACAACTGTGCCTGATTTGGGGTTAGGCATCAATCCCTTCCTCCCCAGGATTTTCCCCAGTTTACCTACCTTACCCATCATATCCGGGGTAGCAATAGCCGTATCAAAATCTAGCTGACCGTCCTCAATTTGGCTAATTAGCTCGTCACCGCCAACTAAGTCGGCCCCGGCGGCTTCAGCAATTCTGGTCGCTTCCCCCTGGGCAAAAACTAAAACCCGCACCTTCTTACCTAATCCGTGCGGCAGAAGGGCAACGCCACGCACCTGCTGAGCCGCATTCCGGGGGTCGAGGCCCATTTGAAGATGAAGCTCAACCGTCTCGTCAAATCGGGTGTGCACCATCTTCTTCGCCAGTGCAATAGCTTCCTGAGGAGAGTAAATCTTTGTCTCGTCTAGCAGTTTAGTTGCCTCTTGATATTTTTTACCGTGTTTTACCATTTTTTCTCCTACTCTATCTCAATCCCCATACTTCGGGCTGTGCCCTTGATAGTTTGCTCGGCGCCTTCAATACTGGTGGCATTAAGGTCCTTAGCCTTAACCTGAGCTATCTCACGAAGTTGAGCCTGGGATAACTTACCTATTTTTTCACGCCCGGCACCACTGGCGCCTTTTTCCACGCCTAAAGCCTTCCTTAGTAAATCAGCCGTTGGCGGCGTCTTAGTAATGAAGGTAAATGACCTATCATCATAGATAGTTATTTCGGCCGGGACAATAGAACCGGCTTGAGCAGTAGTACGCTCATTATACTCTTTGCAAAAGGCCATAATATTCACTCCATGCTGACCTAAGGCCGGGCCAACCGGGGGTGCCGGATTTGCCTTCCCGGCTGGAATCTGTAGTTTAACCATAGCTTTAACCTTTTTCGCCACTGTTTGCCAACCCCCTTTACTAAACACCCTCTTTTTGGTGTTAGTATTTCATAACCGAAAATGTAGAAAAGCCTAAAGCTTCTCCACCTGCAAGAAGTCAAGCTCTACCGGTGTGTCACGTCCGAAGAGGGATAGCAGCACCTTAACCTTACCTTTGTTCTGACTTATCTCATCCACTATCCCGACAAAGTCAGTAAAAGGGCCATCACTCACCCGCACACTCTGTCCCTGTTTGAAGCCAACTTTAACCCTGGGCGTTTCCGCCGTCATTTGTTTCAGAATCCGGTCAACTTCATCCTCTTTTAAGGGAACAGGCTTGCTCCAGCTGCCGACGAAACCAGTAACCCCGGGGGTATTACGCACTATATTCCAGGTATCGTCATTCATCTTCATCTGCACTAGGACATAACCGGGCAATATCTTCCTGGCTACGGTGCGTCTCTGTCCACTTTTAACCTCGACCTCATCCTCGGTCGGGACAACTACCTGAGAGATATCGTCGCCCGAATCCATCAGTTTCATACGCTGCTCCAGATTCTTTTTAACCCGCTCTTCATGCCCGGAGTAGGTATGAATTACAAACCAGTATTTTCCGTTTCCGTCCACAAACAGCCTCACTCAGAAAAGGTTTTTGGCAGAAAGCCAAGGACATCCCTCGAATTAGAAGGTTTTAATTTAACCTGGAAACCAGCCAGGTTGCTAGCCACCGAGGAAAATATCATTAACGAGTTTGGTAAAACCATAATCAATAACTCCGAGAATCAGACCTGTGGTGACGGCAACAATCACCACCAGGGTGGTCAAATAGACGACCTCTCGTCTGGTGAGCCAGACTACCTTCTTGAGCTCAGCTACAGTCTCACTAATGAATCTAAATCTTGGACTGCTCCGCTTAGTCGTAGTGCTGCGCTGTGTCATTGCTTGCATCCCGCATACTTTTCAGTGGCTTCTGAAAGAAAATCCTTCGGGGCTTTTTAAGTAACCTACTGCCGTCCCTCTACCGCAACAACCCCGGGTGAAAAACGTAGTTTTTCACGGTTTATTTTATCTTACCTCCCGGTGGAGGTTGTAGGTGCGACAGCGGGGGCAATACTTATTCAGCTCTAACCGTTGGGGGTCATTCCTTTTGTTTTTAGTTGTCGTATATGTCCTCTCCCGGCACTCAGTGCAGGCAAGATGGATGATGGTTCTGGTGTCACCTTTTCCCGCCATATTTACTCGATAATGCGGCTGACAGTTCCAGCCCCTACCGTTTTACCTCCCTCACGAATAGCGAAACGCAAGCCCTTCTCCAGAGCTACCGGATAGATAAGTTTTATCTTCATGGTGACATTATCACCAGGCATCGCCATCTCCATCCCTTCCGGTAGCTCAATGCTACCGGT
Organism: Chloroflexota bacterium; assembly: GCA_016199495.1. GTDB lineage: Bacteria > Chloroflexota > Dehalococcoidia > Dehalococcoidales > UBA2162 > JACQGQ01. The sequence goes on along the minus strand of JACQGQ010000028.1, from coordinate 2,773 downwards.
TACATCGGTCGTCCTGATGTAAAATTGGGGTTTGTAGCCGTTGAAGAAGGGGGTATGTCTGCCGCCTTCTTCCTTACTCAAAATATAGACCTCTCCTTCGGCATAGGTGTGTGGTTTAATCGAGCCGGGTGCGGCTAATACCTGACCCCGCTCTATCTCTTCGCGGTCTATTCCCCTGAGCAAAACGCCCACCGCATCCCCTGGTTCAGCCTCATCCAGCAGTTTATGAAACATTTCCAGGCTGGTAGCCACCGTTTTCTTTGGCTCATGATGTAAGCCTACAATCTCAAGCTCTGCCCCGGGTTTAATGACACCTCTCTCAACCCTGCCTGTGGGTACGGTACCGCGGCCCTTAATACTGAAAACGTCCTCTATCGGCATTAAGAACGGCTGGTCTTTAGCCCGCACCGGGGTCGGAATATAGCCATCGACGGCGTCCATCAGCTTCCAGATGAGACCACACCACTGGCACTCCCTCTTGCCACAACCACATTCCAGGGCCTTAAGGGCACTCACCCGCACCACCGGTATCTTATCGCCAGGAAAGTTATATTTGGACAGCAGTTCCCTGACCTCAATTTCGACCAGTTCCAGAAGCTCTTCGTCCTCCATGGCGTCTACCTTGTTAAGGGCGACGACAATATAAGGGACTCCTACCTGACGGGCGAGCAAGACATGCTCTCTGGTCTGAGGCATAGGACCGTCAGGGGCGCTCACCACCAGGATAGCGCCATCCATCTGGGCGGCACCGGTTATCATATTCTTAACAAAGTCAGCATGCCCGGGACAATCAATGTGAGCATAGTGCCGCTTCTCAGTCTCATACTCCACATGGGCAATGGCAATTGTCATTCCCCTTGCCTTTTCCTCAGGGGCATTGTCGATACTGTCGAAAGGGCGGTAGCCTATCGCCGGGTTTGCCTTGGACAACACTAATGTTATGGCTGAAGTCAAAGTTGTTTTGCCATGGTCAACATGACCGATAGTGCCCACATTCACGTGTGGTTTAGTCCGGGTAAATTTCTGTTTTGCCATTTTTTCCTCCCTCTCTTCTGAGCCCACAACCAGACTCGAACTGGTGACCCCCATCTTACCAAGATGGTGCTCTACCGGCTGAGCTATGTGGGCAAGTAGCCCTATTATACAAGTTTTTATAGACTAATGTCTAGTCCGGGTTTTGTGCTTAAACTGTGGTGGAGGGGGCAGGATTCGAACCTGCGAAGCCCGTCAGGGCGGCAATTTTACAGACTGCTCCGATTAACCACTCCGGCACCCCTCCCGATGCTATCACTGAGAATTAGATGCGCCAGCCCAGCCCGAGAGGGGAGTCGAACCCACTAACCTACCGATTACAAGTCGGTTGCGCTACCATTGCGCTACTCGGGCACTATTTCATGGTTTCCCCCACCGATGTTAGGTGTCTTTGCTGAAGAAAGCCCTTCGGGACTCTTTGTGAGCCGACAACCTGAGTATTATAGACCTGTGTATTATAGAAAGGAAAGATATAAAAAGTCAAGCTCAGCCACGGTCTTTAATTATCTAGCTCACTGCCTGTATCCCCGATTACCTCAGTCCAAATATCCAGAAACTTATTTAGTATGCGGGCGGTGGCTCCCCAGATTACCTCTTCTTGATAGTGATAAAAATAAGCGGTAATTACGCGGTCATCTAAAATGTCACTTCCCAGGCGCAAACAACTCTTATCCAGCAGTGCGGAGACGGGGACTTCGATTATCTTCTCGACCTCTATCGGGTCTACTTTAAGTGGATATGGCCACGGGATGACGCCAACAAAAGGAGATATAATGTAGCCTGAATCTATTGTCGGATAATCATCCAGCTCTCCTAATAGCTCAACCGCCTCTGCCGCCAGGCCTATTTCCTCAGTACACTCTCTCAAGGCAGTATTAAGTAATGCCTTATCTTTTTTCTCATAAGCCCCTCCGGGGAAGGATATCTGACCCTTGTGGTCTTTCACTGTATCCGTTCTCTTGGTAAAGAGGATGTGATACTCCCCTTGTTTATAATAGATGGGTATCAGAATGGCCGCCGACACATAACTGGCATTAATAATATGCGACTTTTGCCTCTGAGCGAGCGCTTGTTTCAGTCTTGGCTGCATAGCTTCCATAATAACACTACCCTATCAGCTAATACAAACTACTGATATCAACTATCTAACCCTATCCCTCTTGATAGATAATTCCTATTTCAGGCTTATCAGGTATTCTTTGAGCCAGTCTAAAGCTGCCTCAGCCGCGCTACGCTTGTTTTGTTCCCGGTCACTGAGGAAGTTGTGTTTCTGGCTATAGGTGCCACCCTGGTGGGCTAATCCGAGGTAGAATAGGCCCACCGGTTTCCCCGGGGTAGCCCCGCCGGGTCCGGCAATACCAGTATCAGCCAGACAGATATCTACGCCCAATACCTTTCTACCACCCTGTGCCATTGCCTCAGCCACCTGGGCACTAACGGCACCATATTGGTTGATGGTCTCCTCTTTTACACCAACTACTTTAATCTTGGCTTCGTTGCTATAAGCTGTAACCGACCCCTGGTAGTAGTCTGAGCTGCCGGGGACATTGGTTATCAGGTGCGATATTAGTCCCCCGCTAGCCGACTCAACTGCCCCCAGAGTCAGTCCTTTCTGGCGAAGTAGATTGCCCACCTCTTGTTCTATACGGCTCATAACTTTATATCAGTCCCTAAATGAGATTATTTAGTAACCCCTCACCCTTTATCCCTCTCCCCTTTCATAAGGGGAGAGGGAAGAGAT
>JACQGQ010000025.1 GCA_016199495.1 Chloroflexota bacterium | reverse complement strand
GCGCTACCAGGCTGCGCTACGCCCCGAAATTATGGCTGAATCGTGCTTGTTCTATCTTTTTAGTTCGATTAGCCGAGCAATCTACTCGCCACAATAGTCTCATTCTCATACATTCGGTGTCAATAGTCAAGAGGGATAGCGACGGTTACGAATCAATGGGAGGGATTTCCGGAAGACAGCTTATGCAGGCTATCTAAGGCGGCTTCAATTCGCCTCAGGCACCGCTCCTTACCCAATACCGCCATAGTGTCGAACAAAGGTGGCGCTATTGTCCGACCAGTGGTCGCCACTCGCAACGTGCCAAAGAGTTGCCCCGTCTTTAGTCCTAACTCCACCGCCAGGGGCCTGAGCAATATCTCCAGAGATTCGGTAGCAAACACCGCTAATTGTCCCAATCGCTTTTGTGCCATCTCTAATGCCTGGCTGGCTGATTCCTGAGTCAGGTTCTTGCCAACCAGCAAATTGGCATCATAGTCAAGCTGGGCAACAAAGAAAAACTCGGTCAGCTCAGCTACTTCAGCCATGGTCCTGGCTCGTTCCTGAATAAGAGGCATAATCTGCCTGACATATTCGGTGGGTAGCGGGCGTTTTATCCCTGCCGGCAAACCCTTGTCCAGAAAGGGTAAAGACCGTTGCACAAAATCCTCCGGGCTCAGGCGGCGAATATAGACTCCGTTCATCCAGTCGAGCTTTTCCCGGTTGAAGATAGCTGCGGTCTTGCCGATTCGTTCCAGTGAGAAGTTATCGATAAGCTGCTGGCGGGTGAGTAGTTCGGTCTTGTCATCCAGCGACCAGCCGATTAAGGCAATGAAATTGAACATCGTTTCCGGCAGGTAACCGTTCTCCCGGAATTCCAGTATGGAGACATCGCCGTGCCGCTTGCTCAGCTTGGCGTGGTCAGGCCCCAGAATCAGCGGATGGTGGACGTACTGCGGCGGCTGGTAACCGAGGGCTCGGTAAATGAGCAGATGGCGGGGAGTGCTGGAAATCCACTCTTCACCCCGGATAACGTGGCTGATTTCCATAGCGTGGTCATCAACGACATTCGCCAAGTGATAGGTGGGGTAGTCATCCGACTTTAGCAGGACGAAGTCATCCAGGGTGCTCAGGTCAAAGGTAACCTTGCCGTAAATAACATCATCATGGGTAATGTCTCCCTCCAGGGGCATCTTGAAGCGTACCACTGGTTTGATACCATCAGCCGTCTTTTGCGCCCGTTCTGGCTCACTCAGTTCACGGCAGTGACGGTCATAGCCGGGGGGTTGCTTGCGCCTGGCCTGCTCGGCGCGCATCTCTTCCAGGCGTTTCGGCGAGCAGTAGCAGTAGTAGGCATCTCCCTGTGAGACCAGGCGCCGGGCGGCGGCCTGGTATAATGTCAGGCGCTGCGATTGAACATAAGGCCCGTAGTCACCACCCGCCTCCGGCCCCTCGTCCCAGTCTAACCCCAGCCAGCGCAACCCCTCCATAATGTCGGCCACGGCGCCCTCGACCTTGCGGGTAACATCGGTATCCTCGATACGCAGGATGAACCTGCCTCCGTAATGGCGGGCCATCAGCCAGTTAAACATGGCTGTGCGGATACCGCCCACGTGGGGCCGCCCGGTGGGGCTGGGGGCAAAACGCACTCTAACTGGATTGGTCATCTTTTAAGGTGAAACATACTTGATGAACTGGACCAGGGCATCGATTTCCTCCAGGCTAAGGCGACCCTGCCACGCCGTCATTAACGTTTCAGGTTTGCCATTCAATATGGTATCCCTTACCCCGGCATCAGTCAATGGCGCCAGGCTCTCCGGGGTCAGAGGTTTACCCAATCCAGATATTCCCTGCCGGTCTGCCCCGTGACAGGCAAGGCAGTTGGTGGCATACAATTTACCAGCATCTATCACCGCGGGTGTTGGCGCCGGCGCTGCAGGAGGTGCCGCCTCCTGCCCTCCACAGGAAGCCAGGAGCAAGGCCGCTACCATAATGACAGTAAGAATCTTCCAGTTCAGCATAATTGTCTCCTCTCAATACCCAGCTATGTAATTTCATAAATAATACAAAAAAATGGGCTAGATGTCAATGAAGTATGGTGCTCTAGCCAGGACAGACTGTACAGTTTTCGAATTATGGGTGTAGCCAGAAAGAAGGAGTGGGTAAGCGAAAAGACCGTCTACGGGCACCGAGGCGCCATTGTCTATTGATAATATCCGGCTCCATTCCTGATTTTCCTTAATTACAACGAGGCAGGGTCCTATACGGGAGCACTAGAACTTTCCAGGCTTTTGAGTCTCCTCTATTGTATCCGTATCTTCCTCATTAGGGCTACTTTTCTCACCAGAATATAGCCAGTAGCCGAACGCCATAAACAGGCCGCCTGAAAGTAGATTGCCGAGCGTTACCCAGAGCAAATTATAGCCCATCCCGAAGAGACTCACAGTTTCGGGATGGTTACCAAGAAGTGCAATGGAAAACAATGTCATATTGGCTACGGAGTGCTCAAACCCGCTGGCAATAAAGGCGAACAAAGCCCAGAAAATAACAATCGCTTTAGCTACTTCATTTTGTGTCCGCGCCGACATCCACAAGGCAAGGCAAACCAGCCAGTTGCAAAGTATGGCTCGCGCCAAAAGCTCAATAGCCGGTGCATTCATTTTGGCGCTGACAACCTGGTTGAGGAAAGAGGAACTGTCGCTGACCATCCCCGCGGCACCACCCACGACGAAAAGAGCCGCCAGCCCTGCTGACCCAACAAGGTTCCCTATCCAAACGACAAGCCAAACCACTATTAGATTTAAGCCGCTGGTGGTTCTGCGCAGCCAGCCAAGTGGCATATACATGGTGTGTCCGGTAAACAGTTCGGAGCCAGCGAAAACGACCAGGGTAAGAGCAACCCCAAAACTGGCACCCATGATAAGCTTCTGATAGGCAGGGTCAGCGGCTGAGCCGACAACGAAGATAAGGATTATTCCGAAACCAACATAGGCCCCCGCCATCATCGAGCCAATGAAAAAGCCAGCCGGGTTCCGTCTTAACAACGCTACCCTGCTGGCAGCCAGATTCGCCAGATAGTCGATTGTGTCTGCAAACATCAACTCTCCTACACAAATGCAAGCCTAATAACTTTTCCGATAGTATAAATCAAACCGATAAAGGTAAGAAGCCAGGCAATGATGGCTATATACACAAAGAAGCCAGGTATCACCAACAAAAACGGTAGTTCTATAGCCCGGGCTAACTGGAAGGTAGAGGTAGTATACATCCCTAATGGGAAGACCATACCCCAGTACTGCGGACTGTATCTAAGAGTAAAGCGTTTATAAAGGTGAAGCCAGGCTCCTAAGATAAAGAGCAGGGGAATCCACCATGTCCCGGCTGCCCAGAAGAAGACAGTAAACCCCTTGAGAAATGGAAGAATGTCTTGGAGGAATGCAAATTGGGATGCATTGAGGATGAGCAAAGCTCCAGCCAGCGTAGTGATGGCGACCGCGCCCATATTGATCCAGTACGGTGGTGTCAGCTCCTCTGGTGCCATAGTGAAGAAGGTAAAACGGTAGAAGATGAGAGCCATGATAAGGATGTACATCATCCCCCCAAGCAGATACATACCTAGTGCAAAGAAAAGTGCCCACTGCTGTTGCCAATCACTGAAGTTGGAAGCAACCAGTGTGCCTAAAACCGAGACAGATTGAGTAGACACCGTGGTGATAAGCCAGGCGCCGTTTATTCCTTTACCTAAGGAAGGTTTTGTTTCTGCGACGGTCACGGCGGTGAAGAAGGTATATATCAGTACTATCCACAATAGAATCCCCAGTACCCAGAGAACAACCGCAGCAGTAGCATTTGATGTTAGCAGCACCAGTTGACTTCCCAGAACGCAAGTGCCGGCGATGATGGTGAAGTGACCGGGGCCACGCATGTGATTCGTCAGGTCTGCCGTAAACTGAGGAAAGAAACGCACCAGCCGGATTATTGTGAGAATCCAGAGAATCGCATAGCTACCTACGTTAATCCAGAATAGCGCCCAGGCTATTGGTCTCATATCTAATAGATAGGTAGCAATCGAGACAATACCGGTGGCCATTACCAGGGCAAAATAGCCCGGATTCAGATTGCGTATCTCATTTCCGAGAATAGTGCTCAATTTCTCTCTGGTCATTCTTCACATCCATAAACAGCAAATCACCAGTTCATCTCAGGGTAATCATTCTCAGGAAGGATATGGTTTGCCTACCCGGCTGAAATAGGGGCATTGTTTATTGCTGAACCCGGGGGCGGCGCCAGATTACTACCTGATATGGCCGCCACAGGTAAGCCAGCGGTACGGAGAGCATATGTACCAGCCTGGTGAAGGGGAAGACCGCCAGGATGACAAAAGCGTTGAGGGCATGAACCTTCACCAGTAACGGTAGGGACGCCAGATAGTCAACTTTTAGTGAGAAGGTGACCAGAGACCGCAGGTAAGGGGTTGCCGTTTGCACATACCAGCCGGAGCCCCAGCGATAGAAGATGGCCGTGCCCACACCGGTAACTATCGAAAGTAGCAGTAGCAGCAGCAGTACCAGGTCCATCGAGGAAGTTACGGCACGGACGCGCGGGTTGGTGCCCCGCCTCAGCAACAAAAGAACCAGCCCTACCAGTACCAGCAATCCCAGGGCAAGCCCCGTGCCTTCCAGGATGTAGAGTCGGAGCGGCACTCCGTTGAATGCCATGACGCTGGCAGGGAAGAGTATCCCTGTCAGGTGGCCGAGCAGAATTAAAATAATCCCGTAGTGCCAGGGTACCGAGCCCCAGAATAACTGGCGGTTCTCCAGGAACTGGGAGGAAACGCTGGAATAAGAGAACTGGTTGGTCCGGTAGCGCCAGAGCAGGCCAACTATGGCGATAGCCAGAGCCACATAAGGTAAAATAGCGAACAGAACGAGGTCAATCATGCCAGCCCTCCCACTTTGGCTAGTCTCCGACTTAGCTGCTGCAAGAATAGTCTCAAAGAAGTGACCGCCGGAGCATAGCTATTTTTGCTCTTCCGTAAATCCCCGGCCATTTTATCCAGCACCGGCAGGATACATTCCTCCAGGAGAGGCATGACAAACTCCACGTCCTGAGCAACACTGAAGAACCTGAGCAGGACGCACAGGTGGTCAGCCAATTCGGTGCCGCTATCAAAGCCGTGAGACTGGTAAGCCTCCTCAAGTCTCACTAAAAAAGCGCTCCGCTTGGGGGTTTCGCCGAAAAGGTGATAGCCGATATACTGGGTCAGCGCCGGCGCCATATCGAAGGTTGCGGTATAGAGTTCCTCTAAGGCGCCACGGCCCTGACTTTCAACGAAGGTCACGAATGACCGCATCTGGTCGGCAATATCAGGCAAGCAAGCATCCAGCTGTCTCAGGCACTCGTTAGCCGACTCCGCCAGAGAAGCGCCGGGGTAATCCAGTACCTCGGCAAAGAGGCGGCAAAGCTGCTGGCTCTCTTCCTGTAACATCAGGGGCCTCTCCTAGGCGGGGCGCTGTAGCCGAACCCGACCTGATATTTGTGCTGCTGTGTGTCTCCCGTCAGTTGTTCGATAGCCTCTTCACGATGGTATGGCGGCAACACGTAGCGGTCGCTAACGCGGGGGAGCGCCGTCAGGCGTGAAATCTGTTCGGCATCCTCGGCGGTGCAGCCGGCCTCGGTCAGTTGCGCCGCCGCCCGGCTCTGGTCAATGTTGCCGACACGGCTTGCCTGCTGGTAGCTGCGCACCGCCCACAGTTTTCGGAGAACGCTTTTGATTATCTCTTCATTACCCGCCGAGAAAAGGCTGGCCATATACTTTATCGGGATGCGACTGTTCTCGATATTACCGAAGAATTCGCCATCGGCCAGGTTGTAATTACCATTTTTGGTCGAGGCGGCGACGGGCAGCAGGGGAGGTATGTAGAAAAGCATCGGCAGGGTGCGAAACTCGGCATGCAGCGGCAAAGCCAGCTCCCATTCCTTAACGAACTTGTAGATAGGAGAGTTCCGCGCCGCCCCAAGCCATTCATCGTCAAGACCATTTTTCCTGGCGGCCGCTATTACCGCCGGGTCTGCGGGATTAAGAATGATACGGCGCTGTGCCGCCACCAGTTCTGATTGCGGCGTCATGGCTATCTCCTCGATGCGGGCGGCATCATAGAGGAGCACTCCCGCATAGCGGATACGGCCAACACAAGAATGGAAACAGGCCGGCGCCTGCCCCGTCTCCATCCGGGGATAACAGAGGATACACTTCTCGGATTTACCAGTTTGCCAGTTATAATAAGTTTTTTTATAGGGGCAGCCGCTGACGCAAAAGCGCCAGCCGCGACATTTCTCCTGACTTACCAGGACGATGCCATCCTCAGCCCGTTTATAGATAGCGCCGCTGGGACAGACGCTGACACATCCCGGATTAAGACAGTGGTTACAGATACGAGGAATATAGAAGAAAACCATCTGCTCCAGACGGAAGAGTGCCTGCTGTTCCGCTTCGGTCAACTGGGCGAGGTTAATATCATTCCTGGCATAGACTGAAGAGCCACCAAGGTCGTCGTCCCAGTTAGGGCCAGCCTCAATATCGATGTATTTACCGGTTACCTGGGAGACAGGTTTCGCCGTCGGCTGGTCTGGTCCCTGAGGCGCGGTGAAGAGATGGCCATACTGGTAGGTCCACGGCTCGTAATAATCGTCCATGGTAGGCAGGTAGGGGTTGAAAAAGAGATTGCTCAGCATACCTAAGCGGCCGCCAAACCTGGGTCTTAAAGAATTCCCCTTTAATTCCCAGCCGCCACGATATTTCGTCTGGTCTTCCCAGAGAGTGGGATAGCCGGTGCCCGGCTTGGTTTCGACATTATTCCACCACATGTATTCGGTACCGGGACGGGATGTCCACAGATTATTACAGGCTAAACTACAGGTATGACAGCCGATACACTTATCTAAATGAAAGGTCGTAGCCAGTTGTGCTCTGACATCCATATTTTTCTCCTTATTACCAGGTTGGTTTACCCTCCAGCTTTCGTACCAGAATGTGAGTATCCCGGTTAACTCCGGTGGGGCCCCAGTAGTTGAAGCTGTAGGTGAACTGAGCATAGCCTCCAGCCATCAGGAGGGGCTTGAGTCGAACCCGGGTCAGGCTATTGTGCCCCCCGGCGCGCATGTTATTGCGCAGGGGGGACTTGGGCACGGAGATAGTCCGTTCCGGTGAGTGGTAGAAGATACATGTCCCTTTAGCCACTCTGGCGCTTATCACCGCCCGGGTGACGACCACGCCATGGTCATTGTATATCTCTACCCAGTCGTTATCCTTGATATTAATTTCCCTGGCGTCGGCCTCATTAATCCAGAAAGGCTCGATACCACGGGAAAGGGTCAACATCAGCTCGTTATCGTAATAAGTAGAGTGGATATGCCATTTACCGTGGGGGGTAAGGTACTTAAGCATAATACTTTTACCGGCCGGCCTGGTCTGCGTGAAATCCCCGTAAAGCTCCGGGGTGGGTCCAAGCTTGTAGACCGGCAGGTTTTCGCCGAAGGCAAGGTAAAGCTCATGGTCATGATAGAACTGCTGGCGGCCGGTCAGCGTTCGCCAGGGCAGGAGACGCTCGGTGTTAATTGAGAAGGGTGAGTAGGTGCGCCCATTGTTAATGATAGCCGACCAGCACGGGCTGGTGAGCAGGCGCGCCGGTTGTGCCTGAATATCCATAAAGCTGGTATTGATGCCCCGCTCTTTCTCGGCGAGGTCAGCCAGAGGCAGACCTACCTTCTTCTCAAGCTCTTTAAAGGAACGGTAAGCCACTTCGCCATTGGTCTCAGGTGCCAGGTAAAGGATAACATTAGCCGCATCCTTAGCTTCACTTAACGAAGGATATTGGTTGCCATTCCATTGCTGGGTTGGCCGGGACTGTAATAGCTGGTCGTAAAAATCCTCGATGCCCCACCTGACACCGTGGGCGCCAATGCCATTCTGTCTGGCCAGGGGCCCGAAGGAGATAAAACGCTGGTAGAGATTGGCATAGTCCCGCTCCACCACTCTCAGGTGAGGCATGGTCTTGCCGGGGACAGGTTCACATTCACCCTTTGCCCAGTCTTTTATCGATGTCTGCGCAATCTCATCGATGGTATCGTGCTGTAACGGGGTGCAGACAATTTCCTTGATTGGCTCAGGGGCGTATTCCTGCGCCAGCTCACTAACTTTCTGGGCGATGGACTTGAAGATTTCCCAGTCGCTCTTTGATTCCCAGCAGGGCGGTACCACTTCGGAAAGCGGGTGCATATAGGTATGGAGGTCGGTGGAGTTAAGGTCATCCTTTTCGTACCAGGTGGCCGTCGGTAACACGATATCCGAGTAAAGAGCGGAGGTATCCATACGGAAGTTAATATCGACCACCAGGTCCATTTTCCCCTGCGGCGCTTTCGGCTGCCATTCGACATCATTGACGGCACCTTCGGCCCTGTCACGGGCAATAAGGTTGGAGTCCGTGCCTAAAAAGTGTCGCAGAAAGTACTCATGCCCCTTGGCGCTGGACATCAGGGCATTACCTCTCCAGATGAGCCAGAGGCGTGGCCAGTTCTGCGGTGCGTCGGGGTCCTCGACGGCAAAACGCACTTTGCCATCCTTGAGTTGTGCCACCACCCATTTGATGATATCTTCGTCGCTCCGGGCGCCTGAGGCTCTGGCCTCTTCAACCAGTGTGAAGGGATTACGGTTAAACTGCGGGTAGAAGGGTAACCAGCCCATCCGCACCGCCCTTGTCTGCATGTCCATGGTGTGCCCTTGAGCCAGCGGGTTGTCATTGGAAGAAGGCTGATACTCAGTGAAGTTACCTTCATAGCGCCACTGGTCGGTATGAACATAGTAGTATGAAGGGGCATTTTGCAACCGTGGCGGAGCCAGCCAGTCGGTGGCAAAAGCGATGCTGGACCACGGGGCGACGGCCGCCAGCTTTTCCTGGCCGACGTAATGGGCTAAGCCACCGCCATTACGCCCGATGCACCCGGTCAGCATCAGCCCGGTGATAGCCGAACGATAAAGCAAGTTGTTATGATACCAGTGATTAACACCAGCCCCGATGATGACGGTACATTTGCCTTCAGTCTTCTCGGCGGTGCTGGCGAACTCACGGGCAAACTTTATTACCGTCTGGCGGTCGATTCCGGTATATTTTTCCTGCCAGGCCGGAGAGTAGGTTTTTTCATCATCATAGCTATCGGGGTAATCGCCCGCCAGGCCGCGCCCGACACCGAACCGCGCCATCATCAGGTCAAACACGGTGGTTACAGGAATCTTGCCTTTTTCCGTCTCCAGGTACTTAACCGGCACCCCGCGTTGTGAGGTCGATTGCTGGTCAAAGCTGGTGAAAGCAACCTGGAGCACGGCATCTTTATCATCAATAAAGCTAAGGAGCGGCTCAAGCTCGGCATTATCGACGCCGTCCTTCATCTCGATATTCCATTTGCCCGTATCCTGAGTTGCCCAACGGTGTCCCATGGCTCCTTTGGGCATTCTCGGTTCTCCTGATTTGGCGTCATAAACGAGGAATTTCCACTCCCCGTTCTCGACGTCCTGATAACGGGAGATAGTTTGGGCACGGACGAACTTGCCCGCCTGATAGCCGCCATCCTTTTTATCCAGAGCCACCAGAAAAGGGCTGTCGGTATACTGCTTAATATAATTAACAAAATAGGGAGTCTGTCTCTCTACGTAGAATTCCTTGAGAATGACATGGTTAGCCGCCATCCAGAAAGCGCCGTCCTGGCCGGCGTTAAGCGGTATCCACCAATCGGAATACTTGGCTACCTGGCTGAAGTCCGGCGATAAGACAGTCAGCTTGGCGCCCTGGTAGCGGCCCTCGGCGACAAAATGGACATCGGGGGTGCGTGTCATATTCAGGTTCGAGCCCATGACGACGACATATTTGGCATGGAACCAGTCGATACTTTCCTGGACATCGGTCTGCTCCCCCCAAATCTCTGGGGAAGCCGGGGGAAGGTCGCAGTACCAATCATAAAAGCTAAGGTTGACGCCACCGAAGAGTTGTAGCAGACGAGAACCCCCACCGTAGCTGAGGTAAGACATGGCGGGAATAGGGGAGAAGCCGGCAATACGGTCGGGCCCGTGTTTCTTAGCCGTGTAAAGCATGGAGGCGGCAATGATTTCTCTGGCTTCATCCCAGGAAGCACGGCGGAAGCCACCCTTACCGCGCGCCCGCTGGTAGCTGGCGCGGGCATCGCTGTTCTCGACCACCGATGCCCAGGCTTGAATGGGGTTGGCATGTTGCTTTCGGGCTTCCCTCCAGAGGTCGACCAGGGCGCCTCTGATGTAGGGATATTTCACCCGAATAGGACTATAGATGTACCACGAGAATGAAATCCCGCGCTGACAGCCGCGCGGCTCGTAAGGAGGCATATTCGGGTCGAAGTCAGGATAGTCCAATGCCTGCGCCTCCCAGGTAATTATGCCGTTCTTAACATAGACATTCCAGGAGCAACCCCCGGTACAGTTAACGCCGTGGGTGCTGCGGACAACCTTATCATGCTCCCAGCGGTTACGGTAGAAGTCTTCCCAGAGACGCTGCTGCGGGTTGACTATATCCTGAATCCAGCTCATCTCGAGCCTCCCTTAACTAAAGATTGGCGAACTCCGGCAAGTCTTCCCCTCCAGATAGCCTGTAGCAGTATGACGATAAGCAGCAAACCGGCAATACCAATCGCCACGAAGACGACCGGACTTTGTCCTGTGGTCGGTGGCTGTGCCTCAGTGGCTTCCCTGAGAAAAGTCACCAGGTTCGCTACCTCATCATCTTCCAGGGGCCGGGGTCCATAGATTGCCTTCATTAGCGGAAACGGTACCGTCCTCAGCACAGCAGTAACACCCATTTCACCCAAATTGGAGTAAGACTCCGTCAGCTCTTTGGCGACGGCGCCGCCACCGAGAGTGGCGAGACCGCCAACATTATGACAACTAATACACGCCGCCCCACCATTTTTAAGAGGCACGCGACCGGTGAAAATATCTCTGCCCCTGGCGGCATCAGCCGCTGCCAGCAGTGTTAGTTGTGTTCCCGCTGTTTCCCTTTGAGAGGGACTAGCTTGACTGGCGGACTGAGCCTCAATGTAGGCTAAAACCTCGGCCGCTTCCGGCTCGGAAAGTCCCAGGTCAGGCATTGCCAGGCCATATTCCCGGACAAGCTGATTGGCCAGGGCATCCCCCCGGGTAATAAGCTGGTCTGGTGAGCTAATGAAGCTGATAAGCCAGTCCCTGTCACGACGGCTGGTTACACCGGCAAGGTCAGGACCAACCAGGCGACCGCCACCGATAGTGTGGCACCCCAGGCACTTTTGTTCGAAGATAGCCTGGGCTGTGTCAGCTTGCGAGGGTGCTTCGTCTTGAAGCGAAACCTGAAGAGTAGCTCCGCTGGCTTCATTTTTGGTTGACCCCAGGAGAGCTACACCCAGAATGAGCAACAAAACAGCGGATACTGCCCCGGCCCAGGCTGCGCCGGAGTGAAATAGCGGTGCTCGTTTCCTGATATTTCCCGTGGCTCTTCTACCTTGTTCCCGCATCCAAATCATATCCCAGTTAAATAATAAGCTTTCGCTTTTGTATTGTCTGTCAGGAAGGTGACAAAAAAACCCCTCGATGCTATAATAATAGTAGTGTGTATCTGAACACCGCGAGAATAATGATAGATATTACCGCTACGCATCTCTTAAAGTCAATACCCTGCTTTAATAGTTTTAACTCCGAGGTTTTAGAACGGTTGCTGGGCTCGGCACGAGAACAGTCCTTTGCCAAAGAGGAGACTATTTTACTGGAAGGAGACCCGTGCCCCGGTCTCTTCGTGGTGAAATCGGGATTAGTAAAGCTCTACCGGACGTCACTAAGAGGGGATGAGCAAATCATGCGTGTCGTGTCTCCCGGGGGATGCTTTGAATGCGCCCCGCTTTTTGACGGGGGACCCAATCCGGTGAGTGCTCAGGCACTGGAAGCAAGCAAGATGATTGTAATTCCCATCGCCAGTTTTGAATCACTGGTGAGTTCTTATCCTGAAGTGGCACTACAATTCGTACCAATTCTGGCGATGAGACTTCGTGACCTTCTTAACACGGTAGAGGATTTCTCTTTTCGACCGGTACCTTCCCGGGTAGCCAAGTTGCTGCTTCAACTGGGAGAGCGGCCAGATGACGGTTCGGTAGCATCAACTTCCTCTCCGCTAACTCAACAGCATCTGGCTTGTGTTGTCGGCTGCTCCAGACAGGTACTCAATAGTACTCTACAGGAACTGGTCAAGGAAGGCATCATCAAGATAGAGAAACGGCGTATCATTGTCTTGAAGCCGGAGGCTTTGCTGGAGCTAACCTATCCTGAGCTTTGAAGAGCTTATCTCCATCCTGCCCGCTGGGCTTAAGCAGTGTTAACCATGACGCTGCTTCCTTGAAACAGGGCAGTCGCTAACAATCGATACGGAGTAGCCCGGGTAAATTATAAGGAGGATATTATAGTGGTCAAGAGTTTCTCAAAATTAGCGGTATTTCTATTAATTGCGGCACTGGTTGCGGTGGCGGGCTTGACGGCGTGTACATCTGCGCCCGAACCGACTCCCCCGCCCACTGTCACTATAAACTCTCCACAGGATGGCGTAGAGCTTCCCGCAGGTGACGTTACCGTCAGTATCAGTGTGTCCAATTTTAACATCGTCCCGAAGCTGGGACAGTCTAGCGCCGCCGGTGAAGGCCACATCCATTATTATCTGGATGCGGAACCACCGGTTACACCGGGGCAACCCGCGGTCAGCGCTCCGGGAACATACGCGGCCACCCCTGCAACGTCTCATACCTGGGAAAACGTTAAAGCGGGTGCTCACACCTTCTCGGTTCAACTGGTAAACAACAATCATACTCCGCTGGAGCCGCCGGTAGTGGCTCAAGTTACCGTTAACCTGAGGGCGCCGCCGCCACCAGCGCTGGCTCCCAGTCTAAAAATATTATCGCCGGTACCGAACGCCACGCTCCCCGCGGGGCCGGTGACGGTGAAGATTGAGGTCACGAACTTCAGTATTGTCAACAAGCTGGGGCAGTCTAGCGCCGCCGGTGAAGGCCACATCCACTATTATCTGGATGCGGAACCACCGGTTACACCGGGACAGCCCGCGGTCAGCGCTCCGGG
>JACQGQ010000003.1 GCA_016199495.1 Chloroflexota bacterium | reverse complement strand
TCCCTTTTGTAAAGGGAGAGAAGAGAGGGATTTAATTAAGGAAAGTCAAAGAGAGGCGCAGCCTCTCTTAAAAACCACCCTCCTCCTCTCCTTAAAAGGAGAGGAGGATAAGAAAGGAATACAGGGGGCTTATATTCCATAACGTCACCAACGTCACCCCTGCGAAAGCAGGGGTCTAATGGTAAAAATGAGTTCGTTTTACGTTTATATCCTGACCAACGCCAGGGACGGCACTCTGTACACTGGTATTACCAATAACCTCATTAGAAGGGTTTATGAGCATAAGAGCGGTGAAATCGAAGGTTTTACTAAAAAGTATAAGACTAACAAATTGGTATATTTTGAAGAAACCCCAGACGTTGAAAGCGCTATCATCAGAGAAAAACGAATCAAGAAATGGCGCCGCTCTTGGAAAATAGAGCTTATTGAAAAGAATAATCCTCAATGGCGAGATTTGTATTATGATATTATTTGATGTAGATTCCCGCTTTCGCGGGAATGACAGTGAGAAGGAGAGGGGGATACAGGGGGTGAGGTTGAATAAACATGGAAAAGCTAAAAATTGGGCACTTACACATTAAGCCTTTATACTTTGCTTTACTGACTGTGGGTCTCCTGTTTATAATCGGGGGAACGATAGCTCTCCTCAACAACCCCGCGAGTTGGTATGAATATGGCTACAGTTTCGAAGAGACTGATCTAAAAGGACTCGGGCATATAGACTTTAGCACTGTTCTGGCAAAGGGAGAGGCTGTCAGAGGCAAGTTAGTGGTAGAGTCTGGCATGGTCGTATTAGTAATCACCGCCAAGAACGAACTACAAAAATCACGTCGTGTTGTTGATTCGGGGGAAATTCAAGCAGGAAGGAGCTTCAGTTTCTCAGTTATGTCAGACTGGACTTATACTTCGTATGACGCTTCGTTTTCTCTCACTGGTGACGCTAATGCTAGGTTCTACTCTAACTTAGCTCCCATAATTTCTGGAACCCGATGGGAGACAGAGTCTGGAAAGTTAATCACTCGCCCTTACCCTTTCAACCCTTTCAGAGAGGGAAGAGAGATTAAAGTCATCTTCAGACCTTCGAAACTGAGGTAACCGTGAGACCAGTAGGACTGGTCTCACTACGGACTGCGAGAATGAAACGACGAGCAAGCTTGATAGGAGTTCGAGACGATGATGATAACTGATTGGATTCAAGCAATTTCAATGGTTGTGCTTGTTGTAGTCACTGGTATTTATGCGTGGCGAACTCATGTCATAAGCAAAGCTACCAAAGAACAGGCAGACGCCAGTGTGGAAATGGCTGAGGAGATGAGGAAACAGAGATATGATACAGTTCGTCCTGTGATAGATTTTAAGTGGCGAGATTACTTTGACGCTAATATAAATCGAGTCGCATGGATGGAAGGAATAGCTGGGAAAACGCCTTCTGAGTTGTCCTGTAAACTCCGCAACGTTGGTTTTGGGTCAGCAATTGAGTTGTATTCCTATACTAAAATCGGACAAGATACTCATCACAAACATGACTTTGGTACTCTTAAAGTAGGTGGAGAGATTGATGATTGGGTAGCATTGTCCGTAAGTCAAGAAGGCAACAGTGGAGTATTAGAGGCTTATTACAAAGATATTCATGACAATCCTTACAAATCCATCCTAGAAGTTTATCCCGTAAAGGGAGAAGGATTACGAAGCGAACTTCGGCTTGAAAAAGTCCAGGAGGACGAATTGCCATGATTAAAAAAGCTATTCAAACCTTGGTATCGGGCAAGTCGCTGACGATGGAGGAAGCAGCCCAGGTGATGGAGGAGATAATGGAAGGGCAGGTTACTCCCGCCCAGTTCGGTGCCTTTGTTACCGCCCTCCGGCTCAAGGGCGAGACGGTGGAGGAAATCGCCGGTATGGCTCAGACGATGCGGGCTAAAGCCATCAGGGTAAAGGTGGCTGGCCCGGTGATTGATGTTGTCGGCACCGGTGGCGACGGACGGAATACCTTCAATATCTCGACGGCCGCTGCCCTGGTTGTTGCCGGCGCCGGGTTGAAGGTAGCCAAGCACGGTAATCGCGCCGCCAGCAGTGGCTGCGGTGCCGCCGATGTCCTGGAAGCACTGGGGGTCAAAATCGAGCTTACTGCCGAGCAGGTGCAGCGCTGTATCGCAGAAGTGGGGATGGGCTTCATGTTCGCCCCAGCCTTTCACCCGGCGATGAAATACGCCGGCCCACCCCGACGCGAGATTGGCATCCGCACCGTCTTTAATATCCTCGGCCCCCTGACCAACCCGGCTCGTGCCGGGAATTACCTGCTGGGTATTGCCGATGGCTCACTGGTCGAGAAAATGGCTCTGGTGCTGCAAAGTCTCGGCTGTAACCATGCCCTGGTCGTCCACGGCGAGGACGGCCTGGACGAAATCTCCCTCAGCGGTGAAACCCGGGTCTGTGAGCTAAAAGATGGTGGTATCAACAACTACTCCCTCAGCCCGAAAGACTTTGGTTTACCCCGAGCCAGCCTCGATAGCCTCAAGGGTGGCACCGCTGCTGAAAATGCCACCCTGCTGCGCTCCATCCTGTCCGGCACGCCGGGCCCCCAGCGAGACGTGGTGTTGATGAATGCCGCCGCGGCTCTGCTTGCCGGCGATAAGGCGAAAACAGTACGGCAAGGCATGGCTTTAGCTAAAGAAGCTCTGGATAACGGACAGGCTCTGTCCAGGTTGGAACAGCTCATCAAGCTCAGCCAGAGCTTTGCTTAGCAAAGGGTATGTGCTAAAGGGATTAAAAGGGTGAGGGGTTGTAAACAATCCTCAGCCAGATAGGCTAGCTGATGCTGCAACAAATACTTAGTCTACAGAGTATAGAAAAATGATTTTAGACCGGATAGTAGCCGATAACCTGGAGGAGTTGGCAGTCAGGAAGCGCCGCTTGCCTCTGGCTGAGCTAGAAAGGATGGCGCTGGCGCAGCCGCCACCACTGGACTTCGCCTCGGCGCTACGGGGCGACCGTATTCAGCTCATTGCCGAGATCAAAAAAGCATCGCCCTCTAAGGGCATCATTCGGGCTGATTTCAACCCGGTGGCGATTGCCCGAACCTACGCCGGTAATGGGGCTTCAGCCATATCGGTATTGACCGAGTCCAGACACTTCCAAGGCAGCCTCAATTACCTCAAGGACATCAGGGAGGCACTGGGAGATAAGCAATTACCCCTGCTGAGAAAGGATTTTCTCTTTGAGCCTTACCAGATATACGAAGCCAGAGCTTATGGCGCCGATAGTCTTTTGCTCATCGTCGCCATGCTGCCAGCCGCGAAGCTGGCGGAGCTACTGGAACTGAGTCACCAGTTGAAGATGAGCTGTCTGGTGGAGGTGCACAATG
Source organism: Chloroflexota bacterium (assembly GCA_016199495.1). Taxonomy (GTDB): domain Bacteria; phylum Chloroflexota; class Dehalococcoidia; order Dehalococcoidales; family UBA2162; genus JACQGQ01. The sequence continues at coordinate 3,031 of JACQGQ010000003.1, read as the reverse complement.
AAGCCGAGCTTGAAATTGCCCTGACGAGCCGGGCCAGAATCATCGGCATCAATAACCGTGACCTCAACACCTTTAACGTGGATATTACCACCACCGAGCGGTTGCGGCCGCTTATTCCGGCAGATAGAATAGTGGTCAGCGAAAGTGGTATAAAGAGACGCCACGATATGGTAAAGTTGAGACAGTGGCGTGTCGACGCCGTGCTCATCGGTGAGTCTCTCATGGCGGCCGCTAACATCGCCGCCAAGATGAAGGAGCTACTCTATGATTAGCGTCAAGATTTGCGGGCTGACTGAGATAGAGCCTGCCCTGGTGGCGGGCAGGGCTGGTGCCGACTTCTTGGGGCTAGTCTTTGCTCCCAGCCGGCGGCAGGTCTCGCCTGAAGAAGCATTACCGATAGTGCAAGCGGTGCACAGTCTGAAAAACCGCCCGGCGGTGGTCGGTGTTTTTGTCAATTTAGCGGCCGAGGAGGTTAATCAAATTGCCGACTACTGCCGACTGGATTGGGTGCAGCTCAGTGGCGACGAGACCTGGGACTACTGCCGGGAGATTAAGCAACCAATCATCAAGGTTACCCATGTATCTAACGGGCAAAAAAGCGATGAAATCCTGACAGATATAGAGGCCGGGCACCAGTTTCTTCCAGAAAAAAAGCTTGTCTGCCTGCTGGATTCGCCGGTCGGGGATACTTACGGCGGGACGGGACAGGTCTTTGACTGGCAACTGGCACGGGAGGTGTTGGCCAGATTTCCGGTGATGGTCGCTGGTGGACTCACCCCGGCCAACGTCGGGCAAGTGGTCAGGGAGGTCCAACCCTGGGGAGTCGATGTTTCCAGTGGTGTCGAGAGCAATAGTCAGAAAGACGCCGCCAAAATCAAAGCCTTCATCCAGGCAGTGAGGAGAGCTGAGGGGGGTGTTTTTCATACTGAAAAATCTTAAGACCGCCCGGGGAATAGCCACTTTGTCATTCCCGCGCAGGCGGGAATCCAGAAATTCCAGTCAACCCCCGCCCCTGGATTCCGGCTCGGGGGCCGGAATGACATTTCCATATTTCATGGCACCCCTTGACAAGGGGGGATAGACGATTGTTTATTAAGGGATAGGTTACCAAATAATCTAAAAAGGAGTTTGTTATTGCTACCTGATAACAGGGGATACTTTGGCGACTACGGGGGGCGGTTCGTCCCGGAGACCCTGATACCGGTGCTGGATGAGCTGACGGCCGCCTATGAAGAGGCGAAGGCTGACGCTGCCTTCTGGACCAAGCTTGAATCATTGTCCCGTGACTATTCGGGGAGACCGACGCCACTCTACCTGGCGGAAAAGCTGACCGGCCACTGTGGTGGTGCCCGCATTTTCCTTAAGAGGGAGGACATGGCTCATACCGGCGCCCACAAGATTAACAATGCCCTGGGACAGGGCTTACTGGCGCAGAGGATGGGCAAGCGCAGAATTATCGCCGAGACTGGAGCCGGGCAGCACGGGGTGGCGACCGCCGCCGTCTGCGCCATGCTCGGGCTGGAGTGTATCATCTACATGGGGGAGGAGGATGTGAGGCGTCAATCGCTCAATGTCTTCCGCATCAAGCTGATGGGCGCCGAGGTAAGGTCGGTTGCCGAAGGAAGCCGAACGCTCAAGGATGCCATCAACGAGACGATAAGAGACTGGGTGACCAATGCCGCCGATACCTACTACCTTCTTGGTTCCGTAGTCGGCCCGGCGCCCTATCCCATGATGGTGCGTGACTTCCAGTCGGTAATCGGTAAGGAAACAAGGCAGCAGCTCCTGGCTCGAGCCGGGCGCCTGCCTGATTACATAATTGCCTGTGTCGGTGGTGGTAGTAACGCCATCGGTATCTTCCATCCCTTTCTGAATGACCAGGCTGTCCGGCTTATCGGGGTGGAAGCCGCCGGGCGGGGACTGGAGACCGGGGAGCATGCGGCGACACTGACGGCGGGAAGAGTAGGCGTACTCCACGGGACAAAGTCCTATCTTCTCCAGAATAGCGACGGACAAATCAGGCAGACCCACAGCATCTCGGCCGGGCTGGACTACCCGGGCGTCGGCCCCGAACATAGCTACCTCAAGGACAGCGGGCGTGCCACCTATGTTGCCGTCAACGATAGAGAAGCCCTCGAGGGTTTCCAGCTACTGTGCCGCACCGAGGGTATTATCCCCGCCCTGGAACCGTCTCATGCCATATTTTATGCCGCCAGGATGGCCGCTTCCCTGGACAAGGAGCAAATCATCGTGGTCAACCTCTCCGGGCGCGGTGATAAAGATATGGGTATCGTCGCTGAGGCACTGGGGGTGAAGCCTTGAGTCGTATTACCTCTGTTTTCAGTCGACCGGAGCACAAAGCTCTTGTCCCCTATATTACCGTCGGTTATCCCAGCCTTGAAGCCATCCTGGAGGTCGTCCCCCGGCTCGCCGAATGCGGCTGCGATATAGTGGAGCTTGGCATACCTTTTTCCGACCCCTTAGCCGATGGCGTCACCATACAAAAGGCAAGTTTTCGTGCTTTGCAGAATGGGATTACCCCCCGGATTTGCCTTGAAGTAGCCAGGCAGTTGAGCCAGAAGGTCGCTATACCGCTGGTGTTTATGACCTATTATAATCCGCTCTTCAGCTATGGACTGGAAGAATTCTGTCGTGACTGTGCTAAATCCGGCATCGATGGTCTCATCATCCCTGACCTGCCCCCGGAGGAAGGCTCAGAGCTGGAGGCAATCAGCCGGAGGCAGGGACTCGACCTCATTTACCTGCTGGCGCCGACCAGTACCGAGGAGCGCATCCGGCTGGTGGCGGAGCGGTCGCGGGGGTTTATCTACCTGGTTTCAGTAACCGGGGTGACCGGTGCCAGGGATAGACTCCCGGCGGAGCTAGAGGCGTTTGTCGCCAGAGTGAGGCCGCTCGCCACCCAGCCGCTCTGTGTCGGCTTCGGCATATCGGCTCCGCAGCAGGCACAGCGGGTCGCCCGTATCGCTGACGGGGTGATTGTCGGCAGCCGGCTCATCCAGCTTATGGAGAC
>JACQGQ010000023.1 GCA_016199495.1 Chloroflexota bacterium | reverse complement strand
GCTAACCCTATCCCCTGTATCCCCTTCCCCTTGAAAAGGGGAAGGGGAATTATTTTCTAAAGAGAGGCGTCGCCTCTCTAGCTCTCCTGCTTTATATGGCTCTTCTTCAAAGGAGAGGGGGAAGAGATTTTAGAGAGGGGGCGAAGCCCCCTCTCTTCCTTTTACGCCCCCTTCCCTTCATAAGGGAAGGGGGCAGGGGGATAGGTTACAAACAAGGCATTGCGCCATTTGTGAGTCTACTCATCATTTTCAGCATTTGTCCACACTGGCATAATTTTAACCTATTTGCGGGACTAGATACTAGGTACTATCTGCCGGAGTCATTCCGGCAGGAAGCGCCAGAAAACCTCGTTACTTAAGAGCCGGCCGCGGCGTGTGAGCTTGATATGCCGGTCGGTCTGCTCCAGAAGACCGGCAGCGACCATGGCTTCGAGCTGTCGGCGGTAGTGCGCCAGTACATCGAGGCTAAACCGGCGTTGCATTTTATCCATGTCGATTCCTTCACACAGCCGCAAACCGAGTATAACCGTTTCGGCAAGTTCCAGTTCCGGGCTAATTTTCTCATCCATTTCCGGCGCAGGTGATGAGTTCCCGGAAAAGTCGGCCAGGTATTCATCCAGACTCTTGGTATTGGCGAGACGGTGACCCTCTAAGTAAGAATGAGCGGCCACGCCAATTCCCAGATAGGGCCAGTTTTGCCAGTAAGTCTGATTATGGCGGCATTCCCTGCCGGCTAGTGCCCAGTTTGAAATTTCGTAGTGCCGGTAGCCGTGCGCCGCCAGTAAATCCTCAGCCAGTTCATACTGGTCGGCACTAAGGTCCGGGTCAATATCGGGCAAGGAGCCTTCTTTGATAGCTTGCCACATTGGCGTATCCGTCTCCAGAGTGAGAGCATAGAGGGAGAGGTGCTCCGGCTCCATCGCCATGACTTCATCCAGTGAATGCTGCCAGTCGGCTAGAGTTTGACCGGGCAACCCGTAGATAAGGTCCAGGCTCAAGTTCTCAAATCCGGAGCCTCGGGCAAATCGCACCGCCTCTCTGACATCTTCCCCGGTATGAATACGACCAAGCAACCTGAGTTCCGTATTATTCATACTCTGTACGCCCAGACTCAAGCGGTTAACTCCCAGTTGCCTGATAGCTGTAAGGTACCTCTGGCTAATAGTGCCCGGGTTAGCCTCGATGGTTATTTCAGCGGCTTTGTTAACGGTAAACAGCGAGCTGGTGGTGGAGAGAAGGTCACCGATATGCTCGCTCGGCAGTAAGCTCGGGGTGCCTCCGCCAAAATATATGCTGCTGATACATTCCCCCCCGGCCCGTCGTCCCAGTTCATTCTTAAGGGTACTCAAATATAAGGGAATATCGGCCTCGCGGTAATCGTAAGATACAAAGGAACAGTAGGGGCATTTACGGCGGCAAAAAGGTACATGGATGTAAAGAGCTATAGCTTGGGTCACAATATAATTGTATCAGATATGATTAATTCCATCTATAAGGTTGACGCTCCTTGAAATGATAGGGAGCTTGGGGAGAGGTAAATCCTCTTCCTGAAACCTGTCGCCTTGTTAGCTCCGGCCAATGGCTTCAGGTACTTTTCTCTAAAGTTGTCAAGATATTTTCTTCGTCTCAGGCTATCAAAGTAAAGTCCGTCCCGGTAATTATCGCGCCCCGTCTTCTCAATCGTTTCTTTTCCTGCGGCGGTTAATTCCATCCTGTATTCCCCTCGACTTTTCTTAGAATAATATAGACCCCCTATAAATCCACTCAGCTTGGAAGGGAATCTCCTATCATCAACAGCGAAACCTTTTGAATTTGAAAAATCAGACGGATTATAATCCCGCTGATAGAAACGCCTAAGATAAGGAACCGATGCGCTATGACGAGACGTCTTGGCGAAAGAGGGGCCTTTTGAATATGTGCCCTCCGCCTCAACGGGGAAACGTTGCCCCGGGCTGAATCTTCCCTGATTCGAGCGACGATAATATAGTCCCCCTTTAACTGCCAGCATGTTCTTGACTGTTTCCTCGTTGAAAGTCGGGCTGAGCGGAGTTTTTCCAAATTCCACGGCCAGGTCAATAAGCTTTGGCACCATGGTGAAAACTACTAACAGGCGGAAAACCCCTGAGATAAGGAAAATACCCAGGATACTGCTGCCGAATATCGGGAAACTGCCCTCGTAGAATATGGCACCTAACAGACCACCTACTGCCGTGCACAAAAGGAGCAGGCTTCGATTGTAAACGATATAGCGCAGCCTTTTCGGCGCAGGCGCCACGCGGTAAATATAACTCTGGGTACACAGGTCAAAGGCTCCCCAGCAGACACCTGAGACCATTTGCACTATGGCAAGATATACAACGTCATGATTGAAAAGCCAGAAAATTGGTATTAAGGGAATAACCCGCGAGACAAGGCTAATAACCCTGATATTGCCTACCCTGTCTGCATAACGACCCCAGAAAGGGGCGCTGATGACCCTGGCCAGGAACTCCAGGGAGATTACTACAGTGAAGCTGAGGTAGCTGAAATGAAGCTCCCTGAGCATGTATATGACGTAAAGAGGCCCGCTGAGATTGACTGTGACCTGGAACAGGGATGTGAACAGGAAATAGTTGCTCAGTTTCGCCCGGCGTATCTCCTCCAAAAAACCCCGAGGGCTTATTTCGTCATGTGTCTGGACGTTGACCCCTTGTGAGTCTTTCATGAACCAGAAAATCACGATATTCCCTAAAGCTGCGATGAAAGCGACCCCGAAAACGAAAGTAAAACCAACCGAATCCTGACTGCCAAACCGGTCTAAAACGTACCCCAGTAAAATGAAAGAGGTAACGTAAAAGATGCTCCGGATGGCCTGGCGTTGCCCGAGGTACCGGCCCAGCGTTCCCCGGGGAATGATGCCCGCAAGCCAATGGTCGGCCTGCGTGGCAAGCAGGGTCGCCGGAATCAGGTTAACCAACCACAGCACGGCGAATATGGCCGGTGGAAAACTTGAATGGAACCATAGGAGGCTCACAATTAAAGGTACCCAAACAAAGGCGTTTGCCAGGCTGAGAGCGATTGTGCCTTTCCTGTTCAAACCAATGCGCCGGAGGATACCTGGTGCTCTCACACACGTTAATGCCAGGAAAAAATTACTAAGCGTGGCGATAAGGGCTACGCTTTGGGTGCTGGCGCCGCTGGCAATCAGGGAGGGAGACTGGTAGCTAATGGCGGCATTCTCCACGGAGGAAAGGGCAGCTTCCCCGTGGAACCGGGCTAGGTTACCGTCTTCATTAGGGATAGGTTCTGGCGGAGTCTTATCAGATGTAGCCGTATGAATAATTCCTGTTCTTTAAAAAACAATGACAAAATAATTATATAACATAATAATGCTAACTTGCTTGATGTCGGTGAGCACGGCTAGCTGCAGGTCTGAGACCACCGCCATCCGTGGTCATCCACATCTATCCGTTCTACTGATTTTACGTGAAATATCACTGGCGCTCGCTGTTTTAACCGTTGGGGAAAACCTTTGCTTACAGCCCGGGCTCGCTGGCATTGTGCCCTGAGTATTTTAATACAGTGGTTCGACTATCTTCTTCGATGTAACATTCCCAGCAAAAGTGCAACAACTGACTGTAGGAACGTTGCTTTAATCTACCCATTTGGTTTAGTCGTGCCAGGAGTCTTCGTTATTGCTCAAGGAGCACTCGCAGGAAGTGGGCGAAATTCTCAACGACTTCCAATTCACTGGCGGCTTTTCTAAATTCTATCGCTACTTCGCCCTGTCCAGCTTCCTGGAAAAGCCTGGCGATTCTCTTCAACAGTTCTTGGGCTCTGAGCTTAAGTAAGCCATCAATTTGAGACAGGGCCGAAGATAGTTCAGCTATCTTTGCCTCAAGTTGGGCAGCGTCCTCACCCAGCGCCGCAGACTTTGAAGCTGGAGATATGAGTTTGTCCTTACCGGAGCCCAGCGCCTTTAACTTTGCGGCAAATTCTTCTTTCTCACCTTCTACCCTGTGTAGCTCTGCCTGCTGCTTTTGAACCAGTTCCTGATAGTATCTAATTTGTGCCTCAAGCCTGGCCGTCTCAGCTGCCAAACTACTTTCGCCTCTTACTCCGTCTGCCGTTACGTCCTCTCGTCCTCGAGTTACAGACAATAGCCCTCTGATATCTTTGAGCACATCCATATTGGAAACACTTCTGTCAGGCTTTTTGAGTTTCATGGGTAAGAATCTCCTTTGCCAGATTCCGGTATTCGTCAGCCCCGACTGACCTTGAGGCATAGAAGTTTATCGGCATCTCATGAATCGGCCCCTCAGCAAACTTTACATGCCGATATATGATTGTGGAAAAGACAAGGTTGCCAAAGGTCTGCTGGATGCTATCGGACACCTCCTCACTCAGTTTTGTCCGCCTATCGTACATCGTTCTGAGCACACCTTCTATTTTGAGAGCTGGGTTCACCTCTTCCCTAATGAGGTTGATTACCTGCAGGAGGTGCTTGACACCGTATAAAGTAAGGGGTTCGCACTGGATGGGTATGAGGACACTATCAGCCGCTGCCAGGGCATTGACAACAAGGATACCTAACGTGGGCGGGCAGTCGATGAAGATATAATCAAAATCTTCCTTTAGAGGCGCCAGCTTTTTGTGCAGAGCTTTCTCACGCCCTATTCTCCCCGCCAGCTCTGATTCTGCCATAGCTAAATCCACATGAGCTGGGACGATGAAAAAGTTGAGGGTTGGCCGCCTTAATATGGCGCTCTTCATATCCACATTGGGGTCAACCAAGACCTGGTGGATAGATTTCTCAACCTGCAAAGGATTAATGCCCATACTGACCGTAAATGATGCCTGGGGGTCGAGGTCGACGACGAGGACGGTCTTGCCCATATCGCAGAGACTTGCCCCCAAGTTAATGCAAGTGGTCGTCTTCCCGGTTCCGCCCTTGTGCTGGGCTACGGCGATGATTTTCCCCATTTTTTCTCTTATTCAGGCTAAAGCGCTGGCTAATTCACCGTCATCTGACTGAATAGATTTTATATCCGATTATCTAATAATGCAATTTATTTTTCTTACTCACTCCCTTGACAAGCTCAGGCTACCTAAAGCACAATTTGCCGATAGAGACTAGAATCAGGCAGAAATGAATCAGGTACGGTGTTTATGACTACTAAACAGGTCATCGTTATTGGCGCTGGAGCCAGCGGTATGATGGCGGCCGGGCGAGCCGCCGAATCAGGTGCCAATGTGCTTCTCCTGGAAAAGACCGAGCGTCCCGGTAAAAAAATCCTTATCAGTGGCAAGACGCGTTGCAACCTGACCAATGCCAGAGAGTGGGATGACTTTATTGCCATGTACGGTTCGAACGGCCGTTTTCTCTATAGTGCCTTCAAGCATTACTTTCGGGATGACTTGCTGGCATTTCTGAGGCACTATGGCGTGGAGACCAAGATAGAACGCGGTGGACGAATCTTCCCGGCGTCTGACGATGCTAGAGACATTGTCAAAGCCTTTGAACACTACCTGGCTGACAATGGAGTTCAGAGGCAAACTCGCGTCCCGGTGACTGACATAGTAGTGGATAGAGGGCGCGTCGTCGGCGTCCAAACTGAGTCAAAGGCGTATCCCGCAGCGGCCGTCATTCTGGCGGCTGGTGGTGCTTCGTTTCCAGGTACTGGCTCTACTGGTGATGGCTATCGCCTGGCGGCGGCGGCTGGGCACACCATCGTGACGCTGCGCCCGGCCCTGGTGCCTCTGGTAGTTCATGAGGTTCAGCGCGCCCAGAGTATGCAGGGTGTCAGCCTGCGCAATGTACGCCTGACGGCATATCAGTGTGCGGCTGATGATGTTAGTCTGTCAATGCTCCCAACCAGGGATGCAGGACGGGGCATAATGGGCAAGCGCCCCCGCCCACCCATTATCGAAAGCCGTATGGGGGAGATGATGCTGACCCACTTTGGTATCGGTGGTCCCGTCACACTACAAATGAGCCTGGCGATAGTCGATGCCCTGGAACAGGGACCAGTCAGTATAGCCATCGACCTCAAGCCAGCGCTTAGTGCTCACGAGCTGCGCCAGCGACTGCAACGAGATTTTGACCGCTACAGCCAACGAAGCTACCGTAACCTGCTCAAGGGGCTGCTGCCACAAAAATTGGTCGAGCCATTTGTTGAGATGACCGGCATACCGCCTGACAAACGTGGCCACCAGATTGCGGCTGAGGAGCGAGAGCGGCTGTTGCGCCGGCTGAAGTCACTCCGCTTTAACATTAAGGCGCCATTGCCGCTGGCGGCGGCGATGGTTACGGCCGGAGGTGTTTCACTTAAAGAGGTTGACCCCCGCACCATGGCTTCGCGCCTGATTAAGGGGCTTTACTTTTGCGGCGAGGTGATGGACATCGATGCCGAGACCGGCGGCTACAACCTGCAGGCCGCCTTTTCTACCGGCTATGTCGCTGGAGAGAACGCAGCCCTTTTTGTTAGAGGAATCTCCTGAAACTACTTAGTAACCCATCCCCCCTTGACCCCCTTCCCTTAACGATGTAAAAAATACTTGACAAATAAGATAATATGTTTTATAATACAATAAGATAAATAAGACACATGGAGGAATAATATGAAAAGGGGATTTATGGAGTTAGCAGTAGAAATCGTTAAGAAGTATCCCGGACTAACTGCACAGGAGGTTGCAGAAGAAGCTCTAGGCTCCAGTAGTGACTTAAGCGACTCAAAAAACCCATTGCAGTCTTTGGAGACTACATTGGATAAGCAAGTCCGCGAGGGGAGAGAACCGCGTATTATAAGAGAACGATTTGAAGGCAAATACCGATTCTTCCCTGCCACAATGTCATCCGCCTCAAACTCTAAGGAAAATGTTTTAGTCCAGCTCTCTTTACCTACGCAAGAACTGAAAGACATTGATAACCTAGTTACTGTAGGCAAATTTGAAAACAGAAGCAGTGCTATAAGATGGTTAGCATTGGAGGGCATCAAAGCGAACCGTGCTTACCTAGATAAAGTGGCTGACACGAAGAATCAAATTGAGCGCTTAAAAAGAGATATATAGGAAAAATGATTGACAGGAGACAGAGTTATGGCTAAAACACCTAGAGGGATAGCGGTGAAGCCCGTAAGAGGACATTATACTCGTCGAGGCAAGTTCATTAAACCTTATTGGAGAGCACCCAGCGGACTTAGACGTGCGCTAGGCAAGAGAGCATAAAAGGGGCATCTAAGAGGGGCGACAGCCCCTCTTCCTTTTTCTTCCCCCTCTCCTAGCTAGGAGAGGGGGATTGAGGGGGTGAGGTAACAGGTCTATTTTAGTATCTCGATGTCAAACTCTTTTAAGGCTTCGGTCAGAGCGCTCAAGGGGAGACCGATGACATTGAAATAATCGCCCTCAATCTTTTCCACGAAAACAGCGCCTAATCCCTGAATGGCGTAGGCTCCGGCTTTATCCAACGGCTCCTTTGATTTTACATAGGCATCAATCTCCGCTCGGCTCAATTTCCTGATATAGACTTTGGTTTCGACTGATTGGGAGAGTGTTTTATTGTTGCCGGTATCTATGATACTAAAACCGGTAATGACAGCATGGGATTGGCCGCTGATGGCTGCCAGCATTTTTCGGGCTTCCTTTTCGGTGTGGGGCTTACCCAATATTTGGCTGCCGAAAACAACAAAGGTATCAGCGGCAATAACGATAACGTTTGGGTGCTGGCGGGCAACTACCTTAGCTTTTTCCAGGGATATTTTTCGAGCAAGCTCGTGTGGTGCTAACCCCGAAGGTATAGCTTCTTGATAGTTACCTGGTTCGACCTTAAATCTAAGGCCGATTTTTTCCAGTAGCTCCTTTCTTCGGGGCGAGGCTGAGGCTAGTATGACTTCTTTCATGCCGTGTCCACGGTGAAGGCGACGACCTCGTCTATAGAATCCACATTGCACAGGAGCATTACCAGCCGGTCAATGCCCAAAGCCGCGCCACCGCAGTCAGGCAGGGAGGCGATTGCCTCAAGAAACCTCTGAGGCAGGGCTATCTGTTTTCCCTGTCCTAGGTAGATTTGTGCTATTGTCTCCTGGAAGCGGCTCTCCTGTTCCCGGGCATCTCTAAGCTCGCTATAGACGTTAGCCAGCTCCAGCCCGCCGATAAAGACTTCAGCCCGTTCGGCGACTCTAGCCTCATCTGGCTTGAGGCGGGCCAGTGAAGCCATGGCGGCCGGATAATCCATAAACACGGTGGGTCGGCTTGGTACAAAGCTGGGGAGCACTTTAGTTACCAGGTCTGTGTCGAATCTCAGGGGGTCAGGTTGAGCGATAGGGTCCCAGCCAGCGGCCTGGAGAAAGGCATCTCGGACCGTAACCCTCGGCCACGGCAAGCTAATGTCTATAGCCTGTCCCCGGTATTTGATTTGGTTGCCAAATCCAAGTTTACCAACCAGTGCCACCACCAGCCGTTCGATGTCCTGAATCACTTGCCTGTAATCGGCAGCGACGCGGTACCACTCCAGCATGGTGAATTCCGGGTTATGCCACCGGCCTCGCTCGCCGCTACGGAAGCAATGGCTGACCTGGAATAGCCGATCGTAGCCGGCAGCTAGCATCCGTTTCATATGGAGTTCGGGAGACGTGGACAGGAACCAGGAATCACTTGCAAACGGCGTAATGTGTCGCTCTGGAGCGATAGTGGGTACGCGGATAGGTGTCTCCACCTCGAGAAAGCCTTGCTCTATAAAGAAAGCACGGGTAAACTCGTAGATTAATGCCCGGCGTTGCAAATTAGGTTTCAAGCGAATCAGGCGGTTGCGGTCAGCCTCTCTCATGTTTCACTTCTTGGTGCCGACTCGTTCGACATATCCTCCAGTACGGGTGTCGACCTTAATGACGTCACCCTCTTTGACAAAGGCTGGCACAGCCATGGCATAGCCTGTTTCCATAACAGCCGATTTCGTCTGTGGAGTAATGGTCGCTCTTTTGGGGGCTACCCCACTTTCGACTACTTTTACCTTCAGCTCGACAAATGTTGGCAGGGTAATATCGATAGGTTGGTCAGCCATCATCAAGATAGAGACTACCATGCTCTCTTTTAGAAAATCCTTTTTGTTACCGAGCAGCTTCTCATCAATAAGAAGTTGCTCGAAGGTTTCGGTATTCATGAAGACGTAGTGTTCACCCTCCTGGTAAAGATATTGCCCCTCGAAGTTGGTGGTGTGAGCCTCCTCGACCTTTTCCCCGGAGTGATAGGTGCGGTCGGCAGTGCTGCCATTAACCAGGTTTCTCAGCTTGAGGCGATAGATAGCGCGGCCTTTCCCCGGCTTCATAAACTCGGCTTCATCAACATTGTAAGGGATGCCACCAATTAGTATCTTGACATTTTTATGGATATCTTCGATTTCCATTCTTACTCCTTTTACCGCAATTAGGCAGAACAATGTATGAACTAGCGACCAATTCGGTTGACCTTTTGGTGTCATAAAGATTATAGCAGTTGTTTCGGTCAGTGGGAATAGACTGAGATTTGTCAGGATTCTTAAAGCCATAGGATTATGGCGACGGCACAAGTCGCCATAAGGTGCCACGCGGCTGAGACCAGGTCAAGTAACAAACTGGTTGTTTCACTATGGGAATATGCTACAATGTTGGTAAACAGCCAAATATAATGCCGTTGAGCAGGACGGGGGACCATTAGTGGCTTGGGGATGAAGGACTGGGAACTATGCTTGATGATGAACCCGATTCAAAGGAAGAACTAATAGGTAAGCCCCTAAAGGTACTTACCAGAGTATCTTTAGGAAAATGGGCATTCCCTTATTGGCTGCTAATCCTTGTTCCCGTCTCTATAGGGCTGAGCCTTATTCACTTTAACCCGATAGTAGTATCCATAGTGACTATGCTTGCCATGATACCGATAACCAGCCTCATGGCCAAGTCGACTCGAGACTTATCTTTAAGAAGCGGTACTATTGTCGCCAGTCTACTGAATGTCACATTTGGCAATGCCTTTGAACTGATAACTGGTATATTCGCTATCAGGGCTGGGCTGATAGAAATGGTGAAGGCGTCTTTAATCGGTTCGATAGTTCAGAATGTACTGCTCGTCGTCGGCCTCAGCATGGTCTTCGGAGGTTTCAAGTACCATGAGCAGACATTTAACAGGCAATCGACCAGTGTTGCTTCTACTATGTTGCTGATAGCAGTTACCGGTCTCTCCTTACCCACTCTCTACTCGGGACTTACCAGGGAATCACCCCCGGCGATGAACCAGGCAGTAGCCATTATACTAGGGGTTACCTATCTTTTGAGTCTGGTCTTTGCACTGTTCACACATCGGCACCTTTTCAAAACTGAGCTTGGTGTAACCGACCAGGTTGGGTGGAGAACAAAGCAGGCCTTATTGGTACTACTGCTGTCTGTGGTGCTGGCAGCCACTGAGTCTAATATCCTCGTAGATAGCGTCCAACCAGTAATCGAGACCACGGGACTAAGCCAGGCTTTTATTGGGCTTGTTATAATCGCCCTAATGGGCAACATACCGGAGCTCATGACAGCGATTACCTTTGGAATAAGAGATAATATAACCCAGTCGCTTGAAATTGGGATGAATTCGGCAATACAGATTGCCCTTTTTGCTGTGCCCGTACTGGTGTTTGTCAGCCCTTTGGTAGGAGGGGAACTAAGTCTGGCTTTTGCTCCCTTTCAGATGGCGGCAATGATACTTGCGGTCATGATTATTAACTACATTGGCAGTGACGGCATTTGCAACTGGCTGGAAGGAGTGCAACTGGTGACGGTATACGCTCTGATAGCGATTGCCTTTTACTTCATATAATTCACCAACCTGAATGGTGGAATAAGCCTCTTCCCCGAGAAAAGCAACTTCACAAATATGAAAATATGCTAGAATATGGTACAGAATAATAAACGGGGAATTCTTAGAATTTGAGGTAAGAATGAAGAAGTCTCTGCATGAGCTATTAACCTACATCTGGATACCATTTATGATGGGTATCGTGTGGTATATCTTTCGTGACCGACACGATATTCCGCTAGCTATAATGACACTGATTGCTTTCAGCGCCATCTATACCATGGTACGGCTCTATTTCGCCCAGAAGAAATGGTGGCTGCTGCTTACTATACCGCCTATCATTATCGGGTTAGTGGTTTACGTTTTGGTACGTCCGCAAGGAATAACTCTTGCTATTAATGGTCAGGCAGTGACCGGCTCTACCACGAGCTTCACTCAGGGCTTAGTATCGGTGGAGCCTCCCCCGGCAGCCGACGGCAAATATGACAAGGACACTATCGTCACACTCACCGCCAGTGCCAGTTCAGGCTACGACTGGAAGAGCTGGACAGCGACAAGTAGCGATACATCCAATCCTACTACTATCACTATGGACAGCCGGAAAAAAGTGACGGTAGCTTTTGAGTTACGCTCCTCATTGATCCTCAATAATCAGGCAGTTATTGGCTCTATCGTGAGCTTCACCGAAGGCTCGGTGTCAGTGAATCCCGCCCCTGGGGACGATGGCAAATATTCCAAGGATACTATAGTTACACTCACCGCCAGTGCCAGTTCAGGCTACGACTGGAAGAGCTGGACAGCTACAGGTAGCGATACATCCAATCCTACTACTATAACTATGGACAGCCGGAAACAGGTAACGGTGACCTTTGAGCCACGCTTCAGGCTGATCATCAATAATCAGGCAATTATTGGCTCCAGTATGAGCTTCACCGAAGGCTCAGTGTCGGTAGATAAAACCCCTGGAGAAGATGATAAATACGCCAAAGGCACTGTAGTCACGCTCACTGCCAACCCGACTTCAGGCTATGGCTTAAGAAGTTGGGCAGGTACCAGTAACGACACATCGAATCCAACCACGGTAACTATAAACAGTGATAAACAAGTAATGGTGACTTTTGAATTGCGCTTTCCGCTAACTATCAATAATCAGGTGGTTACTGGCTCCAGCGCCAACTTCACCGAAGGCTCGGTGTCGTTGAACCCCGCCTCTGGGACAGATGCTAGGTATGCTAAGGATACCACCGTCACGCTTACTGCCAGTCCGGCCTCAGGCTATCGCTTCGACCATTGGGGAGGTGACGCCTCCGGTAACGCCAATACCGTCACCATCATCATGAACTCCGTTAAGAACATCACTGCTACTTTCAAGAAGGTTTACACCCTGACCATCTCGGTGAATCCCGCCGAGAGTGGCTCCGTCTCGCCTAGCAGTGGCACTCATGACGATGGCAGCACCGTCACGCTCACTGCCAGCCCGGCCTCGGGCTATCGCTTCGACCGCTGGGAGGGTGATGTCTCCGGTAATGTCACCGCAGTTGTCATCAATATGAACTCCAACAAGAGCATCACCGCCACCTTCAAGAAGGTTTACATTCTGACCACCTCGGTGAACCCGGCAGGGAGTGGCTCCGTCTTGCCCAGCAGCGGCACCTATGACGATGGCACCACCGTCACGCTCACTGCCAGTCCGGCCTCGGGCTATCGCTTCGACCAGTGGAGTGGAGATGTCTCCGGTAATGTCACCGCAGTCACTATCACCATGAATGCCAGCAAGAGTGTTACCGCCACCTTCAAGAAGGTTTACACCCTGACCATCT
>JACQGQ010000022.1 GCA_016199495.1 Chloroflexota bacterium | reverse complement strand
CCCCCCCCCCCCCCCGCCGCTCATAACTTTAATTCCGCTGAAAAAGCCGTTTTTCAGCGATTTTATTAACCCTGGCGCTGCTTATGCCTGGGGTTAGTGCAAATGACCATAACTACCCCTCGCCGCTTGATTACTTTACACTTTTCACATCTAACTTTAACTGAAGCTCTGACTTTCATGATTAAGTATAACCGCCTCCCATTGTCCCGGCGACAACTATTACTTAAACCGATAGGTAATCCTACCCCGGTTCAGGTCATAAGGTGAAAGCTCAACCAACACCTTGTCACCAGGTAAGATTCTAATATAATGCAATCTTATCCTGCCCGAAATGTGAGCCAATACCTTGTGTCCATTTGCTAGCTCAACACGGAACATAGCATTGGGTAAAGGCTCAACTACTATACCCTCAACCTCAATCGCCTCCTTCTTAGGCATAGTCTCCTTCTTCGAGATTGTTGAAAATGTCCTTCAGGCATTTTCAACAAAGCTACTCCTCCGCCACCCCTCTGAAACATCGACTGGAAACACAGTTCCTCACCGTTCCTATAAGGCAGTAAGTATTTCCGGCGCAGCGTCAGTGACAGCAATGGTGTGTTCAAAGTGAGCCGAAAGACTGCCGTCACTGGTAAATACTACCCAGTGATTGTCACCAACTCTAGTATGCCAGTCACCAATGTTAACCATAGGTTCCAGGGCAAAGGTCATACCCTTCTTTAACAGTGGCCCTTGTCCCGCTAGCCCAAAGTTAGGTATTTGAGGCTCTTCATGCATCTCCCGGCCAATACCATGCCCCGTATATTCACGTACCACCGAATACCCCCTTGATTCCGCATAATGCTGGATGGTAGCTGAAATATCTCCCAGTCTCGTCCCGGGGCGAGCCGCGGCGATGCCGGCTTTCAGAGCACCTTCAGTCGTTTCTATAAGCTGTTTCGCCTCCGGGCTAATACTGCCCACACCGACTGTTAGGGCCGCATCGCCATGAAAACCGGCAAAAATAGCGCCAAAGTCAAGGGAGACGATGTCACCCTCGTATAAAACCCGTTTCCCGGGAATGCCATGCACTATCTCGTCGTTAACTGATACGCAAAGAGTCGCCGGAAAGCCGCGATATCCCTTAAAGGAGGGCCTGGCGCCCAGTCTGGCTAACTCACTGGCCGCGATAACATCTAGTTCCTCAGTTTTCATTCCCGGTCTCACCTGTAACTTTAGCGTCTCCAGTATGGTGGCGACAATCCTGCCAGCTTGCCGCATAGTTGCTATTTCCTGGTCGGATTTAACGACGATACTCACCTCTCCCCCTGGCGGACAAGCTCCCGGCGAAGAGATTTTAGCATTCTTCTCCCCACCTCATCTACACTCCCCTCACCATCTATTTCTAACAGCTTACCCGCCCGGGTGTAATAATCAATCAGAGGCGCCGTTTCAGTAAAATAAACCCCAAGGCGTTTTTTAACCGTTTCCACAGTATCATCAGGGCGTTGATACAGGTCACCACCACAGCGGTCACACTTGCCCCAAACTCTGGGAGGGGAATTTACGCTGTGGTAAGGTGCCTGGCATTGACGGCAAATCCAGCGCCCGCTGAGCCGTCGCAGTAATTCTTTCTCAGAGACCTTGATATATACTACCTTATCTAGGGCCTTACCCTGCTCAGTCAGGGCTTTATCCAGCGCTTCAGCCTGCGCTAGGTTCCGGGGAAAGCCATCAAAAACCACCCCGGACCGGCAATCCGGGGCTGAGATACGCTCCAGAACCATTCGTATCGTTATCTCATCAGGGAGCAACATTCCCTTCTCCATATACGACCTGGCCTGTACGGCTAACTCGGTGCCTTGTTCCAGTGCCTGCCGGAACAGGTCACCGCTAGCAATATGTACCAGCTTTAATTCCTGGACCACCCTGGCGGCTTGTGTTCCCTTACCGGCGCCGGGAGCACCCAGTAAAATAATATACACTTTACTCCTATTTCAAGCAACTTCATTGAGTTGCCCAGCAACCTATCCCCCTGCCCCCTTCCCTTACTAAGGGAAGGGGGTGTAGGTGAGAGAGGGGGCTTCGCCCCCTCTCTCAAAATCTCTTCCCCCTCTCCTTAAAAAGGAGAGGGGGATAAAGGGGGTGAGGTAGTTCAAATTATTCCCTCTTTCTACTGAAGGCAAAGATGTATGTTATCGGCGATATGCCCACAGTACTAAATATGCACAGTGCTATAAACCAGACTAGATGAGCATTCCTGCCTGCTCGCCACAGGGCTACCCCCTTCCAAGCTGCCTCCCATACCACAGCTAGCGGGATTATGAACCGGGCCATTGGTAACCATAACGGCCACTCTATTTGCATTTTTACCTCTTTATTTAATAAAACCCTCGTAGCGCCGCATTACCAGTTGTGCTTCCATCTGCTTCATCGTATCCAGAACGACACCAACCACAATCAGCATACCAAAGCTGGATAACTGTATTACCTGGACGTTGGTAACTTCTCGAGCCAGGAAGGGCATTACCGCCACCGCCGCCAGAAAGAGGGCGCCTCCCCAGGTAATACGGCTAATAACCTGGTTAAGGTAAGCTGCGGTATTTTTTCCTGGGCGAATCCCGGGAATGAATCCCCCCTGCCGCTGTAAGGTGCCCGGCAAATCCTGCTGCTGAAAAACGACCATAGTGTAAAAGAAGGCAAAAGCAATTACCAGCACAAAAAAGAGACCCCAGTAAAATAAGCCCAGAGGCAAGGCGGCGTTAGGATTAAACAGGTTCATAATTGTGTTAGCAAAGTTAGGATTATCAGCCGGCCCGGCAAAATAACTGGCGACCACCCCCGGGAAGAGCACCATTGACATGGCAAAGATAAGGGGTATCATCCCGGCAGTATTTACCCGCAGCGGGATATGGGTTGCCCCGGATTGCCGGTACATACGACCACCACGAAAGCTGGTACGAGCATATTGCACCGGAATACGGCGGTGTGCCTCGGTAAAGATAACGATGACGACAACAGTGGCTACGGCAATGAGAACATAAGCCAGCAGGCCGCCAAACTGTTCCTTGGCCAGAAAACCGCTGCCAATCATATCCGGTATGCCAGCCACAATACCGGCAAAGATTATGATGGATATACCGTTACCGATGCCATATTCAGTAATTATCTCACCTAGCCAGACTAAGAAGATAGTGCCGGCCATCAGGGCAAAGACCATAGTTATTATTGGCAGGGCTCCTCCCAGGTCGGCAGTACTTTTGACAACCTCCTGACGCTGGAGTAAGACCAGCTGTCCGTAACCGGCCAGGCCGGCCAAGGGCACTGTCAGCCAGTGAGTAATCCGATTAATCCTGTGCTGCCCGGCTTCTCCCTCATGGGAAATGGCCTGCAGGCGTGGGATAACCGGCACCATCAGCATCATAATAATAGAAGCCGTGATATAGGGGTAAACCCCCATGGCGGCGACACTGAAGTTCCTCATGGCACCGCCACTAAACATATCGAGCATACCCAATAAAGCGTTACGCTCAAAGAGCCCCTGTAAGGCATCAAGGTTTACCCCGGGTAGTGGCACATGAGCGATAAAGCGGAATGCCACCAGAATACCAAAGGTAAGGAGAATGCGGCGCCTTAAATCAGGCAGACGGAAGGCGTCAATCATTGCCTGAAGCAATCGTGGCTTAGTTTGCCTGGGACGCATGTCCTACCTCCTCCACTCTGCCCCCGGCCGCTTCAATCTTAGCTTTGGCGGCCACGGAGAATTTATGCGCCTGTACTGAAAGAGGGAAAGTAATGTCACCTTCAGCCAGAATTTTAACCGGGTGCCCCAGAGATTTTATTAACCCGGCGGCGGCTAACTTTTCCGGTGTTACTTCACTCCCCGACTCAAACGCACTAAGTTCGCTTAAATTAATAACGCTGTACTCCGCCTTAAAAATATTGACAAAGCCACGCTTGCGCGGCAAGCGTTTAATTAGCGGCAATTGCCCACCTTCGAAGCCAGGCTTCATCTTATAGCCAGCACGAGCTTTTTGCCCCTTACAACCCCGCCCCGAATAGGTACCATGCCCACTACCGTTGCCACGCCCTACCCGCTTTCTGTTTTTCTTGGCACCAGGAGACGGGGACAGCTCATTCTGCCTCATCAGCTTTCCCCTCCACTTTAACGAGATGCCTCACCTTGTTAATCATGCCTCGAATTGAGGCTAAATCATTATGGGTAACACTCTGATTTAACCGATGAAAACCGAGAGCTTTCAAGGTTCTCTTCTGATGCTCATTATAGCCAATACCACTTTTGACCCAGGTAATATGTAGCTTAGTCATCAGTTACTGTCTCCTCAACCTGTGTCGTTCCTTTTCGTTTTGCCAGCTCCTCTTTTGGGTTTTTAAGCCGGCTAAGGGCAAGCATCGTTGCTTTAGCCACGTTAGTACGGTTAGAGCTACCCATCGATTTAGTTAGAATATCCTTGATTCCGGAGGCTTCAAGTACGGCGCGCACACTGCCACCGGCAATGATACCCGTGCCTGGTGCCGCTGGTTTAAGCAAGACATAGGCGGCACCGAACTTAACCCGCACTTCATAAGGGATAGTTGTCCCGATGAGTGGCACTTTAATCAAATTCTTTCTGGCAGTAGCGTTAGCCTTACTAATTGCCACTGGCACCTCATTAGCCTTGCCCAAACCAATACCCACATGCCCATGGCCATCTCCAGTTACCACCAAGGCGCTAAAACTGAGGCGTTTCCCTCCTTTCATCACCTTAGCCACCCGATTAATATTGACCAGCTTGTCACTCAGTGTCAGCACTGTCGGGTCTATCCTCGTTAGTACTTCCTTCATTTGTCCTTCTCTAACTGTAAACTTGCCCTTCACTATTTGTAAACAATGAGAGTGTTCACTAACCCCTTACCCTTTTCCCCCTGCCCTAAAATTTCAATCCCTCACGGCGAGCTGCCTCAGCCAGGGCTTTAACTCTACCGTGATACTTATAGCCGCCGCGGTCAAAAGCTACCTGGTTTATCCCCTGGCTCAAGGCTCGCCTGGCCACTAAAGAGCCAACTAGCTCGGACCTGGCCGTCTTTGTTTTGCCATCAGCCACGTTTTTTACCTCAGTGTCCAGGGTTGAGGCGGAGACGAGGGCATGCCCTCGTGCATCATCAATCACCTGAACATAAATATGGTTCAGGCTACGGAAAACACACAGCCGCGGCCGGATGGCCGTGCCCTCCACCTTAGCTCTAACTCGAAGGTGTCTTTTATAACGGGCTACCCTTGGCCCATCTTTTACCATTTATGCCTTCCCGCCTGTAGCCTTACCTGACTTGCCCGGTTTAAGGCGAACTGATTCCCCGGCGTATCTGATGCCTTTGCCCTTATAGGCATCAGGCGGACGGATAGCCCGAATTCTGGCTGCCATCTCGCCAACTGCCTCCTTATCAATCCCCGTAACCTTAATACGATTGTTTCCCTCGACATCGAGAGACACGCCCGGTAGCGGGACGACATCTACCAGATGGGAAAAGCCGATACGAATTACCAGCTTATCCCCGGCTTTTTCCGCCCGATAACCGACACCTACTATTTCAAGTCCCTTTTCAAAGCCATTGCTTACCCCTTCAACCATATTAGCCAGAAGACTCCGTGTCAGGCCGTGTAAGGAGCGCTGTACCCTGTCATCGCTAGGCCGCGATACCCTCAGGGTATTATTGTCCAGGGTAACAGACATATCAGGGTGCAAACGGCGACGAAGCTCCCCTTTAGGCCCGGTGACAGTAACCTCATCCTGTTTCAGACTCACCACCACACCCGATGGCACAGTTATTGGCAGCCGTCCTACTCTAGACATATCCGTTGCTCCCAGGCTTGCTTACCAGACATAACATAACAGCTCTCCACCAAGCCCTTGACGCCAGGCTTGTTGTCCCGTGGTCACTCCCTTAGATGTTGAAAGAATAGCCAGCCCCAGACCACCAGAAACACGGGGAATCTCGTTCCGCCCGGCATATACTCTTAGCCCCGGCTTACTGACTCGCTCCAACCCGGAAAGGACTGGGTGATTCTTATCATCGTACTTGAGGTAAATCTTAATTACCCGGTGCGGCCTGTCTTTCAGCACTTCATAGTTGCTAATAAAACCCTCCGTTTTAAGAACCCGGGCGATAGCCAGCTTCATCTTTGAGGCTGGTACCAGCACTGAATCATGCCGCACTATAACCGCATTTCGTATTCGGGTTAGCATATCCGCTATTGGGTCAGAAATAGTCACCTTTCTCTCCTTAAGTCTGTGTCTAATCTGTTACCAGCTCGATTTTCTCACCCCGGGAACCTGCCCGACAAGGGCCAGCTTGCGAAAGCAAATGCGACATAAGCCAAATTTACGTATATAAGCCCGTGGCCGGCCACACAAGTGACACCGATTATGCTGCTGAACCTTATATTTGGCGGGGCGTGCCCACTTCGCAATTTCTGATTTTTTAGCCATTGTACTCTCGATAACCTCGCTCAATCCTTAGTGAAAGGCATACCTAACAACTCCAGCAGACGCCTGCCTTCCTCATCCGTCCTGGCGGTAGTGATAATTGACACCTCCAGTCCTCTTGCCTTGTCTATCTTGTCATAGTCTATTTCCGGGAAAACGGTTTGTTCCTTAAAGGCTAATGTATAGTTGCCCCGGCCATCAAAGGAGTTCCGGGAGACCCCTTGAAACTCACGGATACGACATAAGATAATATTTACCAGCTTGTCAAAAAAATCATACATGCGCTCCCCGCGCAGGGTTACCTTTAACCCGATGGGCATCCCGGCCCTTAACTTGAAGGCAGCGATTGATTTCTTGGCATGGGTAGTCACCGGGTGTTGTCCTGAAATAGCCGCCAAGTCCTTCTCGGCTGCTTCCAGAGCTTTCGCATTCTGAACTGCTTCTCCCACGCCAATGTTAAGCACCACCTTCTCCAAACGTGGCAACTGCATTATATTCTTATACCCGTGCTCCATCAGAGCCGGGATAACCTCTTGTTTATATTTCTCCTTTAACCGTAACACTTAATCAATCACCTCATGACAAGCTTGACAAACCCGCACCTTCTTGCCACCCTCTAAAAAATGGAAGCCAACCCGGGCAGGATGATTACATTTACTGCACAGCAGCATCACATTCGACACGTCAATTGCTTCCTCACGTTCTATTATACCCGCCTGTCTAACTTGACGCATGGCCTTGGTATGCCTTTTGATAAAGTTGATGCCCTCGACCAGCACCCGTCCATCCTTGGGATGAGCCGAACGCACCTTGCCTTTCTTACCCTTGTCCTTGCCGGCAATAACCAGCACGGTATCGTTCTTTCTAATTTTCATCGCCGCCAGTACATTCCTTTTCAAAGTTATTTGGCACAGACCTGCTGCCTTTATAAAACCTCAGGCGCCAACGAAATAATCTTGGTAAAATTTTTCTCTCTCAGTTCTCTGGCTACCGGACCAAATATGCGGGTTCCCTTGGGATTATTCTGGTCAGTGAGAATCACGGCCGCATTTTCATCAAATCTGATGGACGAGCCATCGGGGCGCCGATAAGGTTGAACGGTGCGGATAACAACCGCCCTGATTACTTCTCCCTTCTTGACCGCTCCCCCCGGGGTTGCCCGTTTCACCGAAGCGACAATGATATCGCCCACCCGAGCACTTTTCCTGCCAGTGCCACCCAACAAGCCGATGCACATAATCTGCCGGGCACCGGTATTATCGGCTACTTTAAGTCTGGTATACGATTGAATCATGTTATTTTATCCTTTGCCTGGCCTACCTGGCTTTCGGCTTGAGCTGACTCCGACTACATTTTCTTGCCAGCGGCCATCATAATTTCTCTGGTCGTAAAAGAGTTTCAGGCTATCTCCCTGGGTTGAATCTCCAGTACCTCTTTCTTGGTTATTATCTCGACCACTCGCCACCGCTTCTCCTTTGATAGGGGGCGAGTTTCTACAATTCTCACTATATCCCCTTCCCCGCACTCATTCTTGCCATCATGAGCCTTATACCTGACCATTTTTTTGATAGTCTTCTTATATAACGGATGATGCCTGGCTGTCTCCACCGTCACAACCACCGTCTTATCCATCTTATTACTGACGACACGGCCAACCCTTGTTTTACGTTTTGTCTCCATAGATTTAAAACTTACCTTAGTCCTAGTTCTCTCTCCCTTGTTATAGTCTGCAACCGAGCAATCTTCTTTTTAATCCTCCGTACTTCACGGTGGTTTACCAGTTGCTTGGTGGATAGACGAAAGCGTAGCTCAAAAAGTTCTTTTTGAGCTTCTTCCAGTTGTTTGACTAATTCCTCATTACTGAGAGCTAAAATTTCTGTAACCTTCAACCTGTGCTCGCTCCTATCTTCTTTTCACTACCAACGGCTACGACCATCTCTCTGGTGACGAATTTAGTATCTATCGGGAGTTTGTGTGAGGCCAGGCGCATTGCCTCTTTAGCTATTTCTTCATTAACGCCGGCCATTTCAAACAAAATCCTGCCTGGTTTAACCACGGCTACCCAATGGTCAGGGGCGCCCTTGCCTGAACCCATGCGGGTCTCCGCCGCCTTTTTGGTAATTGGTTTATCAGGAAAAATACATACCCAAATATTAGCACCACGACGAACATAGCGAGTAATAGCCCGGCGAGCTGCCTCAATTTGACGGGCAGTAAGCCAGGCCGGTGCCCGCGCTTGCAAGGCAAAATCACCAAAGAGAATCGTATTCCCCGAGTTGGCTTTACCCCGGCGGCGTCCTTTGTGAGTCTTGCGGAATCTCACTCGCTTAGGTTGTAGCATCACTCTCTCCCTGTTCTCCAGGTAACTCTGCCTCAGTGCTTGGCTTGGCTGGCAGTTCCGTCGCTATCTCGGCTATCTTGGCTTTCGGGGAAGGGACTGCCCTGGCTCTTCTTCTCACCGCCGGCTTAGTCGGCTTCTCGGCCGGCGCCGCCTCAGTGCTTAGCTCGGCTGGCGGTTCCGCCGCTATCTCGGCTACCCTGGCTTCCGGGGAAGGGGTTGCCTTGGCTCTTCTTCTCACCGCCGGCTTAGCCGGCTTCTCGGCCGGCGCCGCCTCAGCGCTTAACTCGGCTGGCGGTTCCGCCGCTATCTCGGCCACCCTGGCTTCCGGGGAAGGGACTGCCCTGGCTCT
>JACQGQ010000024.1 GCA_016199495.1 Chloroflexota bacterium | reverse complement strand
GTCATGGCATAAGCCTTGGAAAAGCCACCGAGCAGAATAGTGCTTTCCTTCATCCCGGGTAGTGTCGCCAGACAGGTATGCTCCACGCCATAGACCAGCTTGGCATAAATCTCATCGGAAACGACTAACAATTGGTGACGGCGGGCTACCTCCGCTACTTCTGCCAGCTTGCCTTTACTCATCACGGCTCCAGTAGGGTTGGCCGGATAACCGATGAGGATGGCTCTAGTTTTGTTAGTGATGCGGGCTTCAATATCGGCGGCATTAATTTCAAAGTTACTTTTCTCATTGGCCGCCACCATAATTGGTCGCCCACCAGCCAGAACGACGCAGGGATTATAAGAAACATAGCAAGGGTCGGGCATAATAACCTCATCCCCGGGGTCAATGATGGCTCTCATCGCTAAATCCAGCGCCTCGCTGACACCGACGGTAATCAAAAGTTCACTGCCGGGGTCGTACTCCAGGTCATAGTGGTTTTTCAGGTAACGGGACAGTTCCTGGCGTAGCTCAGGCATACCTGAATTTGAGGTATACATCGTGTAGCCTTTTTCCAGAGATTCGATAGCTGCCTCACGAATATGCCAGGGAGTGGTAAAGTCAGGCTCACCGACTCCCAGTGAGATTACTCCCTCCATGGACGCCAGGAGGTCGAAGAACCTCCGTATCCCCGAGGGAGATAGCTGGTTGACTCGCTGCGAGATGTGATATTTCCGGCGTTGGCCCCTGGGATTGGCTGACATAGCATTCTCCTCAATGTAATAAATGTAATATCGGCAGAGACGAGATGGCTTACCTAGAGTATTACCGGCTGACGCTTCACTTCTTCTTTCCCTTCGACAATCTCACCGTCTTCTTTGTACCGCTTAAGCACAAATTGAGTAACCGTTCCCTGTACCGCTTCAATATGGGAAAGCTTCTGCGAGACAAAATCAGCGATCTCATGGTTGGTTTTGCCCACGGCGAGAACAAACAAGTCATAGGTTCCTGAGACCAGGTAAACGGTGCGAGCCTGTGGGAAGCGATAGATGCGCTCGGCTATGGAATCGAAGCCGGTATCTTTCTCAGGAGTAAGCTTGACTTCAATTAAAGCCCATACCTGCGCATCGGCTACCTTGTCCCAGTTGACGATAGCTTTATATTTGAGGATAATCCGGTCTTTTTCGGCTTGTTTAATAAGCCTGGTGACCTCAGTGCTGGGTCTGCCGGTCATCGCTGCTATTTGTTTGCTGGTAGTGTGGGCATCATTTTGCAGTATTTTAAGAATTTCCTTTATCATGGCTTGACTCCTCACCAGTTCGCTTAGTGGCACTGTTTATTATACTTCATCCCTTCAAGCTATCCCTGCTCGGAGAGTCCGCTTAGTGCCCACCGTCGTTCTGCCTCATTATAGCAGAGTTGAAGCAATTTGTTATCCCCCTGTACCAGGTCTTCTTCTTAAATTCTTCAAACTCCCAGCTTAAATATAAGACTTCTATCTTTTGATGATGATTGTTCCCTGCCTAAACTTCAGTATATTCTGTTATCATCATCTACACGGATTTGCACGAGCACAAGCAGTTGACTTGGGCGGCGGCGCTGTGTGATAATTCTCACCACAGCCTAGTGCAAAAAGTAACGGTTTCATCTATATAAGCCATAAGAATAAGGAGGTGAAGCTAGGAATGGCAGGCATACTTGAAGGTCTGAAGGTAGTGGATATGGGGGTGGCTATCGCGATGCCGGCGGCGGCGGCGATGATGGCTGATTGGGGGGCTGACGTGACCAAAATAGAACCCGTCTTCGGGGAAGGGCAACCGGGACGGGATGATGCTTATGTCTACAACGCTATTATCCATAATAGAAACAAGAAAAGCCTGGCAATAGACCTGAAACAGCCAGCCGGGATACAGCTCCTGCACAAGTTTGTCGCGAAAGCCGATGTTTTTCTTTCCAATTACGAGGTGAGCACCCTGAAGAAGTTAAAGGCGGATTATGCTACCTTGAGTCAGATTAACCCCGGGCTTATCTATTGCGTTCTGACCGCTTACGGGACAGCGGGGCCGGATAAAGATAACCGGGGTTATGATTTTTCAGCAGCCTGGGCGCGTGCCGGGGCGCAGTATCAGATAGGTGAACCGGGGACTATTCCGGCGATGAACCTTAACGGCTTTATGGACCGGGTGACGGCAGCACACGCCGCGGCTGGTATCCTGGGTGCCCTGCTGCACCGGGAAAAGACGGGCGAGGGCCAGGAGCTGGAACTTTCTCTGTATCATGTCGGTGTCTGGACTCTGGCGGGTGATATCCAGGCAGCGTTAATGGGTATAGTAGCGCCCAAGTTCGAACGTGGCAAAACAGGCATGGGGGGAAATCCATTGTGGAACTCCTACCGCGCCAAGGACGGCGGCTGGTTTCAACTGGCAACTCAGGGAGGCCTTTTTTGGGCTGACTTTTGTCGCGGTATCGGGAGACCAGACCTGGAAAACGACCCCCGTTTCAGCGGTGGTATGGCGGCGCTGAGACAGAATCATGAGGAATTGATTCGCATCCTCGATGAAGTCTTTGCTGCAAAGACAATGGACGAGTGGGAGAAGCGTTTTAGAGAACACAACATTATCTATGGACGAGTGGTCACCCCCCTTGAAGTTACCACCGACCCCCAAGCTGTGGCTAACGGTTTCTTTGCCGAAGTAGATGACCCGACGCGAGGCAAGATAAAGCTGGTCACCATGCCGATTAAATTCCATCAAAACCCGGCTTCAGTGAGAACCTCTGCCCCTGAAAAAGGGCAAGACACCGAGGAGACTCTTTTAGACCTGGGCTATAGCTGGGAGGATATTGGCCAGCTTAAGGAGCAAGGGGTCGTTCTCTAAAGATGTCTCTGCACGCCTGGTGATGCCCTTTAGTCATGGTGACAAGAACCGGTGTTCCTTCGCCAAGCGGATAATTTCAGGAGGAGATACTGGCAAAATAAAAGGTAAAGGAGGCACAAGAATATGGAGGTCAAAAGGGTCGGTATTGTCGGCGGGGGGCAGGTAGGGACACCGATTGTTACCGTAGTGCTGCTGTCTGGTCGCGCCGCCGTGCTGCGTTCCCGGTCCGAGTCAACACTCCGGAAGGCACGTGCCGGCATTGAAGATAGTATTGACAGACGGATTGCCAGAGGCGGCCTCACCCCTGCCCAGAAGAAAGAAGCTCTGAGCCGGCTGAAAACAACGACCAATGTGGCTGACCTCAAGGATGTGGACCTGGTCGTTGAAGTAGTGCCGGAGGACATAGATGTCAAGAAGAGCGTTTTTGCCGAGCTGGACGAGATTTGTCCCCCGAAAACTATTCTGACCACCACCAGCTCGGCCATCCCGATTACCACGCTAGCGGCGGCGACCAAGCGGCAAGACAGGTGTGTCAAGATGCATTTCTGGTATCCGGCGACGACGCTCACCTATATGGAGATAGCCCGGGGTTATTTGACATCCGATGAAACCTGGGAGACGGTGAAGACGCTGTCGAAACAGCTGGGCCGGAAGCCAATAAGAATAGTTAAGGACTATCTCGGTAGTTCAAATGCTTACTTGAGACGTGTGCCTCCGCCCGGAGAGACCCGAGAAAGTATTTTTTGGGACCTGATGTTCGGCAAGACCACTCTGGAGGAGATTGAAGCCCGGCCCAAGGGCAAAACACCGGAGGGGTTTGAGCAGCTTCTGAATGTAATGGAGACGTGGGATTTTGTTGGGCTGGATACCAGGCTCGGCCAATTGGAGGCGGAAGTACGGGAATACGGCGTCGCTCACATCCCCCCATTGCTGAGGAGAATGGTGGAGGCCGGGCATGTCGGCCAGAAGAGCGGCATTGGCTTCTACGACTATTCGGCATCACCCAGAAAAGCTATTATGGGCAAGTTTTCGCCGTATCTGGTGAAATTTCTGGCCGAAGACGAGGAATTTGTCACCTGAGTGCCGCCATAAAACCTGACCGCCCGTCTCAACAGGTCGCGGTCATCAAGCAGCAGGTGTGCTTGTGCGCCCAGTCCCGACAGGCTGGCGAATGGCTGGAGCACTCAGGCTGGTGCTCCAGCCAGAATGTGTGTACAGGGGCTTGACAGATACTACAGTGTTTATGGTATACTCCACAAGTAGGGAATTTCCTGACCGAAAAGAGTATCCTGTCAGGAGAATCCCTGTCGTTATGTTTGTTTAGGGGGAAGCTAGCAGTAATTCTTTTAAGGGTTGTTTGTGGCTCTCGGAGCTATCCGGAGAGCCATTTTTATGACTGATGATACCAGGCAGGAGTTGATAGGTGAACGTTCCCAGTGAAAGATACCAGGTCGAGATTGTTGATACGGGCTACTGTAGAAGCCTGATTAGCTGTCAGGCAGCTTGCCCGGCGCATACCAATGCCCAGGGCTATGTGAACGCTATCGCCCGGGGGGCTTACGAGGAGGGTTATATCATAGCCCGGCAACCTAACCCCTTTGCCTCTATCTGTGGCCGTGTTTGCGCCTCTCCCTGCGAGAGGGCCTGCCGACGGGGAAAGATTGATGCCCCGATAACCATTCGCACCCTGAAACGGTTTCTATGCGAGCACTACGGGGCGGAAGCGAGGAGTCACTTGCCCCTCTTCGGAGAAGAAGAGCGGAAAGCCGGTATCGCCCGCTTGAACGGCAAGCCGCCCTACAATGCTCAAACCGTAGAGAGCTTCAGCCAGCTAGCGTCGGGTGGGAAAAAAGGAGTTGATCAGGGAAGCTCTTCAGTGGCGATTATCGGCGCTGGACCAACCGGACTCACCGCCGCTCACGATTTGGCTCTCCTTGGCCATAAAGTAACTGTCTTTGAAGCTGCGGACGATGCTGGGGGTATGGCTCTGCTAGGAATTCCAGAATATCGCCTCCCCCGGGACGTTCTCAAATTGGAGATTGGTGAAATCCTGGACCTGGGTGTGGCGCTAAAAGTAAACCGGCGTCTGGGAGTGGATTTTAGCTTAGCCAGCTTGCGGGAAGAGGGATTTGGCGCTATCCTCATCGCTATCGGTGCTTATAAAGATAAGTGGCTGAATATCGAGGGTACTGGCCTCAATGGCGTTCTAGCCGCCGTAGATTTTCTTACGCACGTCAAACTTGGTTCCCGTCTTAACCTGGGCAATAAGGTGGCGGTGATTGGAGGGGATGGCGCCCGCCGCCCTGCCAGACAGAAGGAGGCCGATGAAGTGGCCGCCGACAGTACTCTAATGACTGTTTTCGATGCCGCCCGGCAAGCGCTTCGCTCCGGGGTTAGCGAGGTGCATGTCTTCTACCGGGGTACCATGGCGGAGATGCGAGCTTCGCAGTCACAGGAGGAATTAGACGGCGCCCTGGAGGAAGGCATCATTCTACATACCGACGTTATACCTAATCGTATTATTGGCAGTAATGGTAAGGTAACTGGTTTTGAAACTCTCGCCAGCCGTGCCCAATACGATGAAAAAGGACAACCGGCGCCGGTGCCCGTTGCCGGGTCGGAGTCTATTATTGAGTGCAGTGCCGTGATTCTGGCCATCGGGCAGGAGAGTGACCTTAGTTTTATTCGCCCGAAAGATAACGTTGCCTTCTCAGACCAGGGAGCTATTCTGACTGATACCGATACTCTGGCAACTACCGCCCCCGGCATCTTTGCCGGCGGTGATGCCATCCGCGGCCCACGGACAGTGATTGACGCCGTCGCTGGTGGTCATCGAGCCGCCAGAGCCATAGATAATTATCTAAGAGGGGTAACGCTCAAGACGGTGAGCCAAGAATGGCTGACACCAGTTCCGCTTGAGGATTTACCCAGCCAGTACAATTTAAATATACCCCGCCTTAACCCACCCAGGCTACCCCTGGACAGAAGAAGCGGGGGTTCCGAAGTGGAAGGAGTCTTTGATGAGGCATCGGCGAGAGAGCAGGCTCAGCGCTGTCTCAAATGCCACATCCAGACCGTTTTCAACGGCGACCTCTGCATCCTCTGCGGAGGCTGTGTGGATGTTTGTCCCCAGAGTTGCTACAAGATGGTCAGGCTGGACAGGCTGGAGGGCGATGAAAGGCTTGAGGTAATAGTCGAAGCCAGGTATGGAATACCATTGAGCGAATTTCGGAAGGGTGGTGAGGTTCTAAGCCAGGGGACAGCCATGATAAAGGATGAAACCCGCTGTGTGCGCTGTGGTCTTTGTGCCAAGCGCTGTCCTACGGGAGCCATTACCATGGAAGCCTTCCACTTTGAAGAAGAGTTGCACTACGGAGAAAGCGCTGAGGAGTCCTTAGAAACGGTGGATAGCAAGCAATAATGCCTAGCAATCGCTCAATTACCAGAATTATAACTCAAAATCGAGTGTGGCAATCTATCTTTCGCCAGGGTTATCCCGACACGGATGAAAATCAGTCTAAAGCTATAACCAATAGCTGGTTCTTACACATCCACCCGGTTAGGGTTAAAACACATACCCTCAAAATAAGCTACACCTGGGGTCTGGGCGTTATCTCCTTCTACCTTCTCGTGGTCCTGCTGGTCACCGGCATATGGCTGATGTTCTACTACGCTCCTTCCGTTGAACGGGCTTATACCGACATTCAAAATTTGGAGACTTCAGTCACCTTTGGCATGTTGATGAGGAACATGCACCGCTGGGCGGCTCACCTCATGGTGCTGACGGTGTTTCTACACATGTGCCGGGTCTTCTGGACTGGCGGGCACAAGCATCCGCGGGAATTCAACTGGGTAGTGGGCGTCATGCTCTGGCTACTGACTCTGCTGCTAAGCTATACCGGCTATCTGCTCCCCTGGGACCAGCTTGCCTACTGGGCGGTCACGGTGGGCACCAACATGATTGGGACAACTCCCCTTATTGGCGAACAGTCTCGCTTGATACTGGTGGGGGCGCTGGAGACCGGTCCGGAAGCGCTGGTCAGATTCTATGCCCTGCACATTTTTGCCCTGTTCCTCCCGATGATTATTCTTGTCGGGGTTCACTTCTGGAGAATCAGAAAGGACGGCGGACTGTCCAGTCCGTTAGCGAGCACGGATGAGCCGCCGGAGGGAGGAGTAAAATGAGTAAAGACCCTCGTCAGTTGTTTCCCAGGGGTAGTGGCCAGAGATACGGTCTGATGGAACTGGTAAAGGGTACCAGTCCTATGGTGGGCAAGGGACCTGAAGATACGGTGATGTCCTGGCCCCATCTCCTGATAATGGAGGTATTGGCCATCCTTGGCACCACCGTGCTGTTGCTGTTCTGGTCGCTGGCTATCAATGCTCCTTTAAGAGAATTCGCTAATCCGGATGTAACCGAGAATCCAGCCAAGGCCGCCTGGTACTTTATGCAGCTTCAAGAAATACTCCTTCACATGCACCCGGCGCTGGCTGGCGTCATCATCCCCGTAGTGATGGTCATCGTCTTAATGGCCCTCCCCTATATTGACCGTAGCCGGGAGGATATCGGCATATGGTTTGCTTCGAAAAAAGGCCGCAAAATCGCCCTTTTTTCCACGGTCTATACCACTATCTGGCTTATCGGGCTTATCCTGTTTGACGAGTATATTCGCGTCAGGTCGCTAATCCAGGAACCAGAAATATGGCCGGGGTGGCTCATCCCGCTGGCGGTAATTTTTGGGCTTTCGGCTCTGCTCTACTTCCTCCTCCGGAGATGGCGGCCGACTACTAGAGAGATGCTCATCGGCTTTTTTACTGCCTTTGTGGTAACCTATATCCTGCTCACCATTGTTGGGCTTTTTTTCCGGGGGTTAGGTATGCACCTGACCTTACCCTGGAACTTGCCGCCGGGGGCGCTAACATTTTGAAGCTCCATTAGGAGCGCTTGAAAGTGGAGGTTTAACATGGTTAGGGACTCACGCTCCCCGGGAGATGGGTCGGGGGAGAAGAATAAGGCGCTGACCAGGAGACAGTTCCTGAGTCGAGCCTGGTGGGCGGCTAGCGGATTGTTGGTTGTCGAAGCTAGCGCCGGATTGGTCGCTTCGCTGTGGCCCAAGTTGAAGGCAGGGAGCTTCGGCACTAAGGTCAGAGTTGCCAGTGTCGAAGAGGTTAGAGCCATGCCCGTGGGGACGATAACTTATTTCGCGGAGCAACGTTTTTACCTTTCCCGCGTCGAGTCTGGATTTCTCGCCCTCTACCGTAAGTGTGTTCACCTTGGCTGTGTCATTCCCTGGTTAGCCGATGAGTCCAGCGAGGATGACCTGGCTGACAAGGGTCGCTTTAATTGCCCCTGCCATGGCGGCATCTATGACCGCTACGGACTGGTTCACGCCGGCCCACCCCCCAGACCACTGGACCTTTTTCCTATCTCAGTTGAGAATGGAGAGGTAATCGTGGATACCGGCACCGTCATTCAGCGCTCTGCCTTTGATGAATCTCAGGTGACAAAAATTTAAAAATGCAACAGAAGATTATTATCGGGTTTGTTCTAACGCTGATTATAGTGGTTTTCATACCTGTCTACTGGGCAATGGAACCGGCGCGGCAGGAGGCGGCTCTTAATCGCCAGCGTGATGAGGCAGTCGCCAGAGGGGCTGAGTTATTTAGCGCGAACTGTGCTGTTTGTCATGGCGCCCAGGGCGAAGGTAATATCGGTCCGGCTCTAAAAGGCACCCGGCTGAGCGAGAATACCCTGAAGAAAACTATCGCCCGGGGTGTTCCGGGGACAGCTATGGCGGCCTGGAGTAAGGAAGACGCTGGCCCCTTCCATCCACAGAACTTAAGTGACCTGGTTACCTTCATCAAAAACTGGGATGGTGCTACCCCATCTTCGGCGCCACCAGCCGAGCCGCCGGCAACACCAGCGGCGGTATCGGCTGATAAATTATTTGCTAACACCTGTGCCGCCTGTCACGGGGTAAATCGGGAAGGTATCTCCGGGTTGGGACCAGCTTTAACTCCGGGGAGTCTGGCTGGGCTAAGCGATGATGAGATAAGGAACACGATATTGAACGGCCGTTCCGCTACGGTAATGCCAGCGTTTAAGAACAGACTTAGCCCGGAGGAAATAGATGCCCTGCTTCGCCTTATCAAGTACACCGCACCTTAGGTGAAAAGGTATTTCAATTTAAGCAGGAGGTATTTTAATGAGCTCAAAGAAAACAAAAAGGACCCCCTCTATTCTCCTAGCTATTTTTTCGGTCGCGGTTATCCCAGCGCTATTGCTGGCTGCCTGCGGTAAAGCAACTCCTGTTACCACACCCCCTCCCCCACCACCAACGACAGCGCCACAAATCGAGGGCAAGGCTCTTTATACTGCAAAGTGTGCCGTCTGCCACGGTCCTAATGCTGAGGGCACTGCCGCCGGGCCACCAATTGCCGGGCACAGTCTATCGGCGGTAAAGATGCAAGTGCGTAATCCGATGGGTAACATGCCGGCTTTCTCACCTGCCCAACTAGGTGATAGTGACTTGAATGAAATCGCTGAGTTTATCGCCAGCCTAGGTATGGCAAAGGCCCCCGTCCCGGAATGGGAGAAACAAACAACCGAAACCATGCATCACTGGATGGCTTTACTAGCCATCAAGGGTGGTGATGCCGCCGATGCCAGGCACCATCTTCAGGATGCCCTAACCCTTATTCAAGAACCAGTGAAGAAGACGGAGATGGAGAAGGCATTGAACATGATGGCACAAGGGAATATGCACGATGCTGAGCATGAAATTGAGGAGATGGCTGGAGCAGAATCTCCTTCCGGTATAACCAGGCAGAGATTCCACCTGATTCTGGCGCAACGCGATGTTGAAGCCGAGAACGCCACTGGAGTCAAGCATCACCTTGACCACTTTATTGTTAAGGCTACCGAGGCTGAGAAAAGAATCGCCCAGGAAGCGCTAGAGCTGGTGGAAAAGGGTGATTTCCATGAAGCCGAGCACGAAATAGAAGAGTTACTCAATATGTGAGCCAGGACCAGAGAGATTTTCAGACCGTTGCCCCGAATTCATTCGGCAGAAGAAAGGGAGCGGAAAAATTAACTATATTGTTCTGGGCGAGCAGGCTATCCCGAACCTGGCGGTGGTCCTCACGGAACTCAACAATTGGGTCAAACTTAGCCATTTCAATTACCTCCCTTTTCTATCTCCTGGAAACGCTTGAGCACTTTATCTATTTGCGTTTGGTCAAGATGCATATCCGCCATCATAAACAGGATATTGTCTTCTTTACTGATATGGCTGGTTAGTAATTCAATAAAATGAGAGCCACGCCTTCGAATGATTTCCTTTGCCTCCGGATTGCCAGAATCTCTAAGATAGTCAGCAATGGCTGGTTGGAGCTGGGCATTGGTATTTCTCAGGTCTTCATGCTCAACTAACATCATCCCGACAGGGCCACCCTCTCTCGGAATGAACTTTTCGATTTCCGGGAAGAGAGCCTCTTCCTCCTTGCTAAAATGAACCCAGAAATCAGTCTTAAAAAAGGAGGCTAATTCTTTCAGCGTCGCCGAGATTTCTTCCTTTTTATCCAGACGACTGATAACCCCTTTTAAGGCAGCTAATTTTTGCAGCACATTTTTATGCTCTTCTGTTAACATTTCTGTCGGCTTTTTCTGTCCGCTCATAATTCCTTCTCTCCTCAACTTACTTCTGGCTGACCCCTTAGCTTCCTCCCTCAAACCTTTTTGATTTTGACCACCCAGTCTTTTGGACCTTGTTGCTCATATTCCCACTGGTATTGGCCTTTATACTCTGCCTCAAATTGATAGTGCAATGGCTTGGGGTCATGGTCATTGGTGATTCTCAGTGTTTCGCCGGGTTTTAACGCATCCCACAGCTCAAATATCTTTTCGTGCCTCTCAAAGGGTGGCATTGCCCTTAAGTCTAGCTCCATAATTTCCTCCTTCTTCTGGTCTCCCGGGGTAAAGCAACAGTAGCCGACCTTGTCGCACTCTCGGTGGATTTTCTCCCACTCCTCGGCGTTTAATACCTGGAGGGCAATCTGGTAGAGAATATTGTCTTCTTTGAAGATGTGGCTTTCCAGTTCCTTGCTCAGGTATTCGCCTAGTTCGATGACCCTTGTTTTAAACTGAGAAAAGTCGTAATCCTGGGGATTGTAAGCCAGTTGATACAGTTCCTGTTTTCTTTTTCTGAATTCCACATGGTCGAGCTTCATAATCGCTGGTGGCTCCACGATATCATGCCTTTCCAACTCGGGGAAGAGAACTTCTTCTTCTCGCTGGTGATGGCTTTCGGACTCAACCAGGTGGTGGGCAATATCCTTTAGCTTCTCCCGGTCTTCTCCCATAGCGGCCAGGCTGGTGATTGCCGGCAACCTCTCCACCAGGGAACTCAGCTCATGCAAGCTGTTAACAATAATCTTGTGCTCTTCCATGAAAGTGTTTATCGGATGTGGCGCCGAGACCTCCTGTCTCTTGGAGACAAGGCTGTCTCTTAAAACTTCAAGGTGGATATCGCACAAGCTCTTTCTAATCTCATCATGCGAAACGCCTTCCCGGATTAATTCCTGCTCCATAATCCCTAAACTGGTAGCGTCGACCGCCTGGAGAAGTGCCTTAGCTTTCTTTTTGGTTTCCTCAGATGCTCCTCCTTCCTTTAATTCCGTGAGCAGCTCTTTGAACTGCTCTTTTTTATCTTCCCCGGGGGCAATCCTGTGTACATTCAGAATCCACTCGTCCGGGCCTTCCTTCTCATACGAAATCTCAAACTCACCCTGTGCCTTGAGCATGTAAACCAGGGGTACGGGGTTGAATTCGACAACAATACGCAACGTTTCGTTGGCGGCCAGTCCCTCAACACTGGGGAAAATCAACCCCTCTTTCTCACCATGCCCCAGCCCTTTGATATCAATTGTTTTTACTGCGTTCATTTTGACACCTCCTTTAGTTCCAATTTTAACCATCGGTCAATTTCCTTCCTCTTGATAAGCATGTCCTCCACCTTTTCCATCCAGAGGTCTTGAAACTCTTTCTTTTCCTCCTTTTTGGCGGCTTCCCAGAGGATGCCTTCCAGAAGTTCTCCCAATCGTCTGGCTTTGTCTGCAGGAAACGGGATTTGCTGGGGATAAAATTTGACCAGGACCGTTCTGTTATTATCCAGGCGGCGAAACTCAAAACACATTGCCTGGGGGTCAATTTTCTGCGGGCTGAATTTAAGTAAATCCTTTCTCTTAAACCTATGCCCCAACCCCCTGAAACCAGTCGCTGCCGCCGCCCCCGTCAGCAGACTGAATACCTGTGCCATCACCCCGTAAACACCTTCGTCAGGCTCCCCGTAAACGGTAATCGCAATCTCTCCCCTTACCGGAATTTCATCAGGATAAAGTCCCTTCAGCG
This sequence comes from Chloroflexota bacterium, assembly GCA_016199495.1. GTDB lineage: Bacteria > Chloroflexota > Dehalococcoidia > Dehalococcoidales > UBA2162 > JACQGQ01. The sequence continues at coordinate 4,358 of JACQGQ010000024.1, read as the reverse complement.
CTTGCTGGCAGGATAAATAAGCCCCGGCTACCGTGGGGCAGGCATGCCCCGCCATCTTGACGGCATCGATAAAAGTGTATTCTAGAATGGGCTTCTCCGTTTTAAAGGCTCCCAGGGTTTCTGCCAACGGCTCTCTAAATCTAATCGGTTCTACTTCCCGGAGAAAATCAGTAAAAATAGCACTCATACGCAGTTACCTGACAACCTTTTTTGTCTTCGTCCTGATGACCAGGCGCCTGGAATCAGCTTTTTAGACGGCGATTACTTCCTTAATCTCAGGCACCTCTTCGGCAATCACCCGTTCCACTCCCATCACCAGGGTCATGGTTGACATCGGGCAACTGCCACAGCTACCAGTCAGTCTCACGGTGGCTATGCCATCTTTAACATCGACCAGTTCGACATCGCCGCCATCCGCCCTTAAAGCCGGCCTGATTTTCTCCAGCGCCGCCGCCACTTTCTCTTTCATCCGCTACCTCCTTGATTACTGTGTCTTTTATCTTTAGTCAAATCTCAAGTTAATTATTTACTTTGACACCAGCCCTTTCCACTTGTTGGCAACCTCCGCAAGCTCCTTTTCCCCGAGCAGGCCTGTTGCCAGCGGCAAGAGCGATTCATTTTCCCTTTTGATGTGCTCCCGCAGCAAACCAGCGATGTGAACGCCGATGTCCTGCACCTCAGCCACCACCGCTGGGGAAAGCTCGTTCCCGCTGTCTTGTAATTGTGCCAGTTTCTCCGTTAACTGACCATAGTCTTGCCAGATAGCAGCGTGCTCCTTTAGTAATAGCCGGGTCGGGCTTTTCTCCACCCCGAGATGTTTTTCCAGAGCCGGAAAGAGCACTCCTTCTTCACGGCGGAAATGTAACCTGACATCCTTATCAAAAAAGCCCAGCACCTTGGTTAAATGCTCGATTCCCTTCCCCCTGACCGCTGAGTCGGGTGTCAGGCTACCCAGTTGGAGACAGAGGCTGGCGCCGTGCAACAGGCCGAGGTTATCAAGAACACGGTCATGTTCCCGTCTGAGAACATTCAGGGGAGAGCCTGTTGCCGACAGGTCTTCCTCTATTCCTGGTCTCAATCTTTCGTATACCTCGGGGCCGATGCATTCCCTGGCATGCGGACACCAGTCAATGCACGAAGCCTGTTGTGCCCGCAATACCTGGTTGCCACAACCGGGGCAGGTAGCCTTCAATTCGTCAGTCCAGATTTCAACTTCTTTGCCACAATCAGGACAGTTAATGTATTCGGGCCTGGGTTCGCGAATAGTGCGCGTCCCGGGACACGATTTATCAGAGACCATACTGGCGCCTCCTTTCTCTGGCGGTAATTCTGTGATTACATTCTTAATTTACCATCCCCCGGCTCTGGTAGATACGACTTTTGTCGCAAAAAGACATTGCAGAGACTCTTCAGCTATGGTAGGATTTGGAAGTCGCTATCTATGTTTCAGGGGAGATTCTCCGATGGCTTCGCCGGCTGATTTCTTGAGGTCATTGCCTTACTTCACGACACTGGGCGCCGAGGACTTAAGGCGAATAGAAAACGAAATACGAGAATACTCCTTTGCCAAGGGAGAAATCTTATTTCTGGAGGGTGAGCCCGGCTTCGGTCTATATGTCGTTAAGTCGGGACGGATTCGAATCTTTAAGAGTTCACCGGAAGGCAGAGAGCAGGTACTGCTCATTGCCAAGCGGGGGGACAGTTTCAATGATGTCCCGGCGTTTGATGGCGGCCCTAACCCGGCCAGTGCTTCGGCACTTGAGCCTGCGACTGTCTACGCCATACCTAAAGAAGCGTTACTCTCCCTGGTGGCTGACTGTCCGGCGGCACAGGCTATTATTAAACTGCTGGCGGCACGATTACGTCATCTGACGACGATGGTTGAGGACCTTTCTTTTCGTAGCGTCGTTAGCCGGGTGGCCAAAATGCTGCTGGAGCTGGCAGTAGTCAGCGGCGAACCACCACGCTTGACCCAAGACGAGATGGCAGCCATCGTCGGCTCCGTTCGTGACGTCATCGGTCGAGCACTTAAGGCTCTCGAGCGGACCGGCGCCATCAAGATTGAGGGTCAGCGCGTGCTGGTCATCGACGCGGAGAAGCTAAGAGGAATGACCTGAATTTCCGACAAAAGTCGTATCCCCTGAGTCAAATACTGCTTAGAATGGTTGGTAGACCAGGGATGGATTTCTGAGGGGATATGCGGTGAGCGTGGCAATACCTGAAATAGACCTTGATAAGTGCACCGGCTGTGGAGACTGTGTTGAGTTTTGTCCCCTGGGCATAGTCTCACTGGTGAATAACAAAGTGACCATAGTTAGGCCCGAAGACTGCATCTATTGCACGGACTGTGAGCTTTTTTGCCCCCATGGCGCCGTCAGCTGTCCTTTTGAGATAGTTTTGGCCGGCACCGGGGCCCCGCCTTCGTCACCGCATCGGAGAAAGTAGCCGCCTTGATTAAGACAAAGACTAACCCCGGCGCCTGGCGGAAAACGGCTAAAAGCCGGCTCCGCTTCGAGCTGGCTGGATTAGCTTTTGCCCGCCAGAAAGGTTTCAGTTCCGAAGATTATGCCCGATATTTGTGGAGTAGCGGCGCCGTCGGCTGGATGGGAAAAGCCAGACCTGATACCAGGGAATACCTGCGGAAAGAGGCTGAGGCTTTCCAACGGTTTTACCCGGAGGTATCTTTTGAACTAGTTGAAGCCGGTGATGAAAGGGCCGAGCTCGTCTTTACCGGGGGCTGTCTGGGAGGATGGGGGAAAGACCGTTGGGCACTAGCCCGGCAGTTGCACCTGGCTAAAGAGGATGTCTGTGCCTACTGTCAGGAGGCCTTCCGCGTCTGGGCAGAACAATTGGGGCTTTCAACTCAAATCGGCCCGAAGGACGATACGACTTGCCGTCTGCTGGTGCTCAAGCACTGAGCCTGATTTCCCCTGTTATCATTTTTGTCCTTCTGGTGAGTCCCTCTGATGAAGGATGACGAAGAATCCCCTCCCCGCCGGGATTCTTCGCTTCCGCTCAGACTGACAACTGGTAACTCTCCCCCCTTGTTTTATTTAACCTCACCCCCTTAATCCCCCTCTCCTTGTTAAGGAGAGGGGGAAGAGATTTTTAAGAGAGGGGCGTTAGCCTCTCTTCTAATATCTTCTCCCCCTTCCCTTAGTAAGGGAAGGGGGCAGGGGGATGGATTATATCATAGAGGCGAAGCCTCTCTTTGACTCTCCCAGTTAAAGATTCAAACACGCCTCAACTGACAGCCAGAATACCTTTTCCTGAAAAGGCAATTTATTATCCACATACCTGGGGTTCCACTCTTTACCGCTGATATCGTCGCCGGCGGCTAGATACTGTCCAAATAGCACATTACGAAACCTGGCGACAGCCACTAAAGCTGAGCATTCCATCTCAACCGTGAGGCATCCTTCTGATTTTCTCCTAGCTACCTTACCTTTGGTTTCTCTGTAAAATCCATCAGTAGTCCATGTCTTCCCAATTTCATATTTCACTGCGTGCTTTAATAGGACTGATTCTAATTTTCTTACTACTGCTGCATCCATTTCAATAAGTCTGGACGGCAGACAATAGTGGTAAGAGGTTCCTTCATCTCTTAGTGCTATTCCGGGTATTACAATCGCACCCCTTTTTAATTCTGGCTTAAGCACCCCCGCCGAGCCGCAGGCGACGAACTTACGGCAACCGAAGGCAATCAATTCTTCAAATATCCCGGCAACAAGTGGCGCGCCCGATCCAGGATTGGCAACGATGACAGGTTTGCCCTCGTAATTGAGTTTGTATGCCTCAATGGGAGGGAGAGATACAGTCTCAAACTCGTGAACTTTTTCCAGGCGGCCATCGTTCTTCAGCTTCGCTATTAGTTTTCCATAAATTGGCATAACGCAATGCTCAGTTGGACTGGTACCTTTAATAACACTGGTTGGTTCAATGATTGCCGTCTTATCAGCGTCGAATTCAGCCAGTGGTATCTGCTCCGATTGGTTATACATAAGGCATGAAATCTCCTAAATCTCCGGTCTCCTCTTGTGCCAGTCGGTTGCCTGCTGGTAGGCGTGGGCGATTTTGAGCAGGGTTTCTTCGCTGAAGGGTTTGCCGATAATCTGCATGCCTATCGGCAGCCCGTTGGCAAAGCCAGCCGGTATCGACATAGCTGGCACACCGGCAATATTTATCGGCAGGGTGCAGACATCGCTTAAATACATCTGAACCGGGTCGTCCACCTTCTCGCCGATTTTGAAGGGGACGGTGGGGGAGGTAGGCGTCACCAGGGCATCGAACTTTTGGAAAACCTGGTCAAACTCCCGCCTTATCAGGGTGCGCACCTTCTGCGCCTTGAGGTAGTAGGC
>JACQGQ010000021.1 GCA_016199495.1 Chloroflexota bacterium | reverse complement strand
TGTCAGCCGTGGAGATTATTACTGCCCTTTATTTCAAGCTGCTGCGCCATAACCCCAAGGAACCCTGCTGGCCGGAAAGGGACAGGTTTATCCTCAGCAAGGGGCACACCGCTCCCGTACTCTATGCGGCTCTGGCTGAGTGCGGCTATTTCCCGATGGAAGAACTAGACACCTTGAGGCAGCTGGATAGCTGTCTTCAGGGACATTGTGACTGTACGGCTACCCCGGGGGTAGAAATGTCCGCCGGCTCCCTGGGACAGGGGTTGTCCTTTGCCATTGGTGTCGCCCTGGCCGGTCGCCTCGATTCACAGCCATACCGGGTATATGCCCTGCTCGGAGATGGTGAGTGTGATGAGGGACAGGTGTGGGAGGCAGCGATGGCGGCGGCTCATTTTAAGCTGGACAATCTGGTGGCTATCGTGGATAACAACGGACTGCAGATTGATGGCTGGAATCGTGACATCATGAACCTTGAGCCTTTCAGCCAGAAATGGCAGGCTTTCGGCTGGCATGTTATCGAGGGTGATGGTCATGACCTTGCTCAGCTTATTAACGCCTTTAACCAGGCAAAATCGGTGAAAGGTCAGCCCACGGTCATCATTGCTCATACTATCAAGGGTAAAGGTGTCAGTTTCATGGAGAATAATGTCGGTTTCCACGGCAAAGCCCCGACGGCGGCTGAGGTGGAGATGGCACTGAAGGAGCTGGAGTAGCCATGCCCCAGGAACTTCCCTTGAGGGAAGCCTATGGTCAGACCCTGGTTGATCTGGGCAGGGAGAACCCGGATATCGTCGTGCTCGATGCCGATTTGTCCTCGTCGACGATGACTCATTTCTTCGCTAAAGAGTTCCCCAACCGCTTCTTTGATTGTGGCGTGGCTGAGCAGAATATGGTGAGTATTGCCGCCGGACTGGCGGCTTCGGGTAAAATACCCTTTGCCAGTACCTTTGCCGTTTTTGCTCCCGGACGTTGTTTCGACCAGATTCGCATGTCAATCGCCCAACCGGGGCTCAACGTTAAGCTGGTAGCCACTCACGGCGGTATCAGTGTCGGTGAGGATGGTATTTCACACCAGTCTATTGAAGACCTGTCTCTGATTTGTTCCCTGCCTGGTTTTACCGTTATCGTCCCGGCGGATGCGATTGAAACTGCCCAGGCAGTAAGAGCGGCCGCTGCCAGCTTCGGTCCCTTCTATATCAGGTTGTGCCGTCCCAAAGTACCGCTGGTCTACGGCGATGACTACCGCTTTAATCTGGGGAAAGCGGTGACGATGAGGCAAGGAGGAGATGTCACTATCATTGCCATTGGTATTTTGGTCGCCGCAGCTCTGGAAGCGGCTGACGACCTCAAGCGGGAGGGTATAGATTGCCGGGTAGTGAATATGCCGACTCTTAAGCCGATTGATGAGGAAGCCATTATTAAGGCGGCGGCTGACACCGGGGCTATTGTCACCGTTGAAGAGCACCTGGAGCATGGGGGGTTGGGCAGCACTGTTGCCCGGGTTGTCGCCAGACACCGGCCGGTACCCATGGAGTTTGTCGCTATCAAGGATACCTACGCGACATCAGGCAAGGCAGATGAGCTTTTACAGAGGTATGGTCTGACGGCGAAAGACATCGGGCAGGCGGTTCGTGGGGTGCTAAAGAGGAGTGGCTAGGCTCTGGTGGTGGCGGCTGTGACTATGTGCCCTGTCCTTTCAAGATAGTCACTGAACCAGAACACAATCTCTCAGACTAATGTTTATGATGGAGCCGTCGTATTTACCCTGCACCGTCACCGGTTGTCCGGTTGTCAACTTATTCAACTCCGCGGCGTATCTCCTGTCAAAGACACAGCGGACATCCTGTAGTGCGTGTCTTTCGGCGCCAGTTAGATTAATATAGTAAACATCAAGAATATCTTTGACTTCTACTCGGTTGGCTATTCCGGTTATCTTGAGGATTTTGTTAGTAAATCTGGCATCGGCGGCGACCCCGGCCACTTCATAAGCGGAAAGTAATTCATCAACGGTTAGCTCTATGGTGGCGGCTACTGGCTCCGGTTCTGGCACTGGCTCTGGCCTTGTCACAGCTGTGGGCGTAGCTTCGGGTTCGGCCGCTGGCTCCGCTTCCGTCACTGGTTTTGGCTTTGGTTTTGGTTTAGGCTTGGGCGCGGGTTTAAGTTTGGCTGCTGGCTCCGCCTCCGGTGCTGGTTTTGGTTTTGTTGTTGCTCGTGTTTTTGCTCTTGGTTTTCGTTCCGGTTTTGGTTTCGGCGCGGGTTCAAGTTCTGGTTCTGGCGCGGGTTCAAGCTCTGTCACTGGTTCGGGTTCAGTTTCATCTCCCAGCGGCGCTCGCTGTCGGAGCAGCTCCTCCTCTTTCAATTGTTTATAGGTCTTGGCTATCTGTTTATAAGACCGGGATAAGAGGGGATAGCCGCACCACTGGCAAGCCCAGTCTTCGGTTCTGGCTGTCTCCTGACCACAATTAGGGCACTTTGCCATGGCACACCTCTTTACCAGAGTATACAAGAAGATGGTAGTTTGTCAATGTGGCAGTAATGATGACTCATATCTAGGCCTGGCCTGTCGCCGTCGGCCTGCTTCTGAGGAAACTGATAATTCCCAGGAGAAAGGGCAGGGCGATACTGTAAACGACCAGTACTGCGGGTAGCTCCAGCCACCAGCACACCAGTGGTAGGGGAATAAAGATAACACCGCCGGCGATACCGGTACTCCGCTTGGCCAGGAGAGTGACCAGCGCTGGCCCGGCTAGAATTAGCATCGGCTGGGGAATAACCGCGGCCAGGACACCGAGGGTAGTGGCCAACCCCCTGCCACCTCTGAAGCCAATAAAAGCGGGCCAGGTGTGACCAATAACGGCGGCGGCGCCGCTAGCCAGGATAGCTAGCTGAGGGATAGCGACTTCCCGGGCAATGAGAATCGCCAGTGCCCCCTTCCCGGCATCAACCAGGAATACCCCTATGCCTATTTTCCTGCCTAGCTGGCGGAAGGCATTGGCGGCACCGACATTGCCGTTGCCCATCTGCCGAATATCCTGGCCTTTAAACAGGTGCCCGGCAATATAGGCCGTGGGAATCGAGCCCAGAAAGTAACCCAGTAGTACTATTAGCCAGGGCATGTTTACGCTCTATTTGGTGCCGGGGGTGGGACTCGAACCCACAAGGATTGCTCCGGCGGATTTTAAGTCCGCTGCGTCTGCCAGTTCCGCCACCCCGGCGTAGGCTATGTTATTTTACCGCTTTTGTGAAAGGGCTTCAAACGGGCACAAAGAAAAAAGAGCTAAATGTCCAGCAAGAGTATGATAGGCTCAGGGACGGCGCACGATAGCATCGCTCATGCGGCAGACTCGTACCATCTGCTGGACATCGTGCACCCGTACTATATCGGCGCCCCGGGCAATGCCGATAGCTACTGTGGCGGCAGTACCTTCGACCCGTTCCGTCGCCGGAAGTTTTAGTACCTGGGCAATGAGGGATTTACGGGAGGGTCCAATCAGGATGGGCCTGCCCAGTTTCTTCAGTTCATCCAGGCGGCGAATGATTTCCAGGTCTTGCTGCCAGGTTTTGCCGAATCCGATTCCGGGGTCGAGAATAATGTTCTCCCGGGGGACACCCAGTCGCAACGCCATCTCCAGACTTTGGCGCAGGGATGCCGTTACCTCAGCCATCACATCCTCATAGTAGGCAGTGTCCCGTCGGACTCCAGCGTCATAACCCCCCTTGTCCCGCTGGTTGCTCATTAAGATTAGTGGAACGCCCTTGGCGGCGGCAAGCTCAGCTAGATGGGGGTCTCGTTTTAAGCCCCACTGGTCGTTCAATATGCTGGCGCCAGCCTCAAGCGCCTGGCGGGCTACCTCCAACTTATAACTATCAATGCTGAGAGGAATGGATACTTCGGAAGCCAGGCGCTCGATAACTGGGACTACCCGTTTGACTTCGTCGTCAATTGAGACCGGGGCTGAGCCGGGACGGGTAGATTCACCGCCGATGTCCAGAATATCGGCGCCCTGGCCGGTAAAACGACGTGCCTGCGCCACCGCGGCTTTAAGGTCGGTAATTCCGTCGCCGGAGAAGGAATCCGGGGACAGGTTGATGATTCCCATAACATAGGTGCGTTCTCCCCAGCGGAACTCTGTATTGCCACATCTGGTAATACCCAGCTTGTTCATCGCTAGTGCCTCAGGCAAAACCCCCTCCGCCCTTGCTTGTGCCTGTTTCTATTTTTGAGGAGGTAACCGGTCAAATTTTATCATATCTTACGAGCTATGGTAAGTCCCGGTGTTTAGAATGTCTATTATCTAGCCTTTCCTTACTTTTTCCAGCCAGAGATTAAGCTCTTGATAGAAAGCGAGGGATTTTTCGTCAAATAATGGGCTCATCAGCTTGGCTTCCGATGGGTGATATATCTCCTCGTCTAATGGTTCTATCGGCAGCAATGTGTCGCTCAAGCCATCCCAATCTCTATTGACCGGTAAACCAAGAGTCCCTAAGGCTAAATCCAGGGTGGCATCGAGTAAAACAAGCTTGCCCTCTATATCTGCCTTACAGGCCAGGTGATGGCTGACCGGCAGGCCTTTAGCCAGGTTTTTGAGCCTGGGAGGGTAGTCAACTTCCAGCTCATCCCATCTAAATGTATAAACGGCATACAAAATCAAAATGCCTAACTTCTGGTACATGTCACCTAAGAGAAAATGCTTTGGTGTGCATGAACCCTGGTTGACTTTCAATATATCGGCGTAATTTTGAGGGCCGGTTAGCTCAGGAATTACGGCGTAGGGTATATCCCTTATCCTTTGGTAAATATCTATCCGGGCTTCCTGCGGGCTTTTACCTTTTGTCCAATCCCTGAATTTTTTATCGATGACATTCATGGGCATACTCTATTTGACTTTAGTCTTTAAATTTGGTAGTCTGCGCTACCTTCCCCACTATGAGCCGCGTCTCTAAGAGACTGTTCCTGTCTCGGCAATAAGATTTTAGCATGATAGCCTGGGGAGTGGGAAATGACTGTCAGGAAGTGGTGTCATGCGGGCTATTGAAAAACTGAAGAACCTATACTACAATAATTGCAGAGGTATTGCAGGATGGTTGGTAAAATACCCTCCGAGCGGTTAAAAGGTATGGAAAGCAGTATCGGCGTATTTGAGCAAGCGGTTGCTAGAGCGGAGCAACTGGGTAAAGTGGCTCGGGAGGCAGCTGAGGCGTCAACGAGGACATCGCGGGCAGCGTTAAACAAAGCTGAAGAAATAAGTAAGGCGGCTAAGGAAGCCGCCGAGGCATCAGCCAGAGCCGCCCAGGAAGCAATCGATAAGGCTGAGAAAATAAGTAAGGAAGTTGGGGAGACAGCTGCAGCGCTGGTTAGAGAATTCCAGGAGGCAATCAGTAAAGCCGAGAAAGTAGCCCGAGCTCCCCGGGAGACGGCTGAGGTGCTGGTTAGAGAATTCCAGGAGGCGATGAGTCGGACTGAGGAAATGGGTAAGGTGGCTAAGGAGGCAGTTGAGACGGCGCTCAGGGCATCTCAGCAAGACTTAAGCTGGGCTGAGGAAGCCGGTAAGACAGCTAAGGAGGGGGCTGAGGCGGCGGTGAGAGCCTCCAGAGAAGCGATAAGTAAAACTGAGGAAACAGGCAAGGAGGCTAGGAGGGCAGCCGAGGTATCAGCTAGAGCGGCTAAAGAAGCGTTGAACAAGGCTGAGAGAATAAGTAGCGAGGTTAAGGAAGCTGCCGAGACATCAAGCCGATTATCCCAGAAAGCGGTCAACGAGGCATTAAGTAAGGCTGAGAGAGTAAGCAGGGAGGCCCAGGAAACGGCGGCGAGAGTAACCAGAGCATCACAGGAAGCGGTTAAACGAGCCGAAGAAATAGGCGTATCGACCATGGGAACGGTTGAAGCATCGGCCAGAGCTGTGCAGGAAGCATCAAGCCGGGCTGAGGAAATAAGCCGGCAGGCCAGAGAAACGGCCGAGGCATCAGCCGCGGCATCACAGGAAGCGTTAGGCCGGGCTGAGAAAATAAGTAAGCAGGCAAGAGAGGTAGCTGAGGGAGGGCTTAGCCTGTCTCAACAGGGATTGAGCCGGGCTGAGGAAATAAGCCGGCAGGCTAAAGAGATGGCTGAAGCATCAGTTAAAGCTGCCCAGGAAGCGGTCGATAAGGCAGAGGAAATCAGTAAAGCGGCCAGGGAGATGGCTGAGATAACAACCACGGCCGTCAGAGCATCGGCTGAGGCATCGATAAGAGCTTCTCAGGAGACGATTGAGGTATCGGTAAGAGTATCCCGGGAAGCGATAAACAGAGCTGATGGAGTAGCCAAGCAAGCCAGGGAAGTAGCCGAGGCATCAACCAGAGCCTTCGAAGAGGCGATAAGTAGAGCCGTGGCAACCAGCGAGGTGGTTAAAGATACTGCCAGGACACTGGCTAGAGTTGCCCAGGAAGCCGTCGAGGCATCGATAAAAACAGCTAAGGAGGCGATTGAGACATCGGTACGAGTTTCCCAGGAGACGATAAGTAAGGCTGAGGAAATAAGTAAATTGGCTAAAGAGACAGCGGAGACATCGGCCAGAGCGGTCGAGGCGTCGGCTGAAGCATCGACCAGAGCGGTTAGGGAGACGGCTGAGGCATTAACCAGGCAAGCCCGGAAGACGGCCGAGACCTCGGTGAGAGCGGCCAGGGAGGCGGCTGAGGCATCGACACAGGCGGCCAGGCAAGCGGCTGAGGTGTCAATTAGAGCCTTCGAGGAAACGATAAGACGGGCGGAAGCAACCAGTAAACTTACCCAGGAGACGGCGGAAATGCCGGCCAGAACCTTCGAGACAACGATAAACCCGGCTGAAGAAATTAAAGAAACTGAAGTAACCGAAGGGATTAAAGAAACTGAAGTAACAGAAGTAAAAAAGGCCGGAGAGACTAAAGAGAAGATTGAGTCGCGCTTGAGTTTCCTGGCAAGGATGTATGAGGCAAAGAAAGCCAAGCAGGTTGAAGAGGAGGACGAAGAATAACCTAAGTGGGATGTTGATTGGTAGCCGACATGTCAATAAAACTTAGAGAAACGGAGAATAAAAGTAGCAATATGAGGGGAGGATTCCATTTGATTCTTCAAGTGAGGGCATTAGTGTCGCCTTTGCTCCGGCAGTTATTATTAGTCAGCTTAATTGTGGCCTGAGGAATCAAGAGAATCAGGAACTGTCTCATTATTAATATGCGAAATAAGAAATTCCAGATTAAAGGAGGTGTCCCAGTGGTGAATCCAAGGAGACAAGCTAAAAAGGACAACCGGGAGGTTGTAGAACCAGCCGACGAGGTTCAAGAACAAGTGGAGGCGCCCACTTTAGAAGTAACAACTGAAGGGTCAGTCATAAGACCGCTTGGTGAAGTTCTAGGGCAAGCCGAGAAAGCCTATGCGGCTTACAGGGAAGCCGAGCGGCAAGTATCGAGGATTTATAAGGAGAATGAGCAGCAAGTCGCCGATGCTTATCGAAGGGCTGAAGAGCAAGCCAGCAATGATTGTGATGAGAGTATCAGGCAAGCTCTGAAAGCTCGTGACCAGGCAATAGCCCGGGCGCTGGAGGTTCGTGAAGAAGCGGAACGGAAAGCCGCGGAGACCTACCAGACAGTAAGGGAGCAAGCGGAACAGTCCGCCGAGGAGGCTGTAACCCAAGCCTTGAAAATCCGCGATGAGATAGTAGCTAAAGCCTGGCAAATCCGTGAGGACACCGTGGAGCAAGCCTGGGTAATCTATTCTAAGATTATAAGGTAGGCAAGGGAAGGGGGCGCTTGCTAGGCTCTTCATTTCTCAATGGGGACTCATAATAATGAGGGTATATCCTTTAAGGAAATGTCGATGCCCAGGCGGTCGCTTTCTATGCCTTCTTGTCTCTTTTGCATACTAGAGATAAGGCTGAGTGTCTTGGTAAAGTAGCCCCTGATTTTTGCCACATCGCTCAGTTCAGACAGAATTACAGAGACGTCCACTGAGTCTTTTGACCTGGGGTAATCGCCACTCCTGATGATAGCCTCAGGCGCCAGGTTTTTTAGATGGACGCCGAGTTCCTTTAGTAAGTCCACGCTCATTTCCCTGGCCGGCGCCGTGACCAGATACAAGGCTCTCTTGGCATCACCAGGGTCGCACTTGAGTGATAGTCTGCTCATGGCTGCGTCCATAGCTTGAGTGCCCTTTTGGGTTTCGCTGGCCCTCTTCCTGAAGTCAGGCGCCCGGTCGAAGAGAAATTTGAGTGCTGAAATGTGCACTTCGCTATAGCTTATTATCGTCCAGCCTACCAGGGTCTGTATTATATCACCGGCGTCGAGTAGCTTTGCCCCGATGTATTTAGGGCTTTTCTCTTCGCCGGCACAGAGTAGGTTGTAAAATGGCTTAACGATGAGAGCATTAATTTTAGACAGGTTATTCCCGATCGACGACTCCTTACTAATGTACCTTTGATTATCAACCAGTATTACCGCATCAGCCACCAAGTAGCTCGATTTAAGACAGGTGGCGGCGTTATATGTCGTTCTTTCTTCGGTTGCCTCTTCATGTTCAAAGGGAAGAATAATAAGGTCGTAGACCGGTTTATCGGTGAATCGTTCCTTGATTTGTTGCGTCAGTACTGGTATTGCTCCGGAGCCGGTGCCGCCACCAGCACCAGCGATAAGCAGGAAGGCATCTGCCTCGGTTAATCGTCTGGTTGTTATGATGGCATCGATGACTTTATCGGCATCTTCCTTGGCTATCTCGGCACCCAGTTCGTTTATCTTGCCGACGCCGTGGCCGCCAGTCTTGCGACTGCCGATGAGGATTCGGTGCTGGTAATCAGGTTTTATGCGACTTAGCCCACTTAAATCAGCAATATCTGCATTAACAGCAAAAGCACCGGTAATGATATCCATGCCACGCTGACTACGTGCCTTCATATTCAGTCGGGCGAACTCGTCAGCAATCCGGCCGCCACATTGTCCGACCCCGATGACCACCAGTTTCATTTCTCACCTTTATGCTATTTTAGGTTGCCTGATAATAATATGTCAACCTTTAGTTAATAATGGCAGTGTCCGCGGCTGCTTATAACCCTTGAGCGGCAACATAAGCGGCCAAGTCAGCCAGGCGGCAGCTATAGCCCCATTCATTATCATACCAGGCAATCACCTTGACCATATTGCCGGCGATGACCATGGTACTAGGGGCATCAACAATAGAGCTGGCGGGGTTACCTTTAAAATCCAGGCTGACCAGCTCTTCCTGACAGTATTCCATGATTCTGGCTAAGGGCCCCCTGGCCGCTGTCTGTAGAGCCTGGTTGACTTGTTCCACGGTAACCTTTTTATTCAGCTCGGCGACGAAGTCGACGACGGAGACGCTGGCTACCGGTACCCGGAAGGCTAATCCATGAACCTTGCCCTTGAGCTCAGGGATAATCTCACCGACCAGCCTGGCGGCGCCGGTGGTGGTCGGGATGATATTCATGGCGGCGGTGCGAGCGCGGCGCAGGTCTCCGTGGACGGTATCCAGGATTCTCTGGTCATTGGTATAGGCATGAATGGTGGTCATCAGCCCCTTGTTTACGCCGAAGTTTTGATGGAGCACCTTGACCACGGGAGCAATGCAGTTGGTGGTGCAGGAGGCGTTGGATATAATATTATGCTTATCCGGCCGATACTGGTCTTCATTGACGCCGAGGACGATGGTCAGGTCTTCGTTGCGGGCCGGGGCGGAAATGAGCACCTTTTTGACGCTACCATGACGGTGGGCGGTGGCTTTGGCGGCATCAGTAAAGAGTCCGGTTGACTCTATTACGATGTCTACCCCATAATCTTTCCAGGCAATTTTAGCCGGGTCACGTTCTGAAAGCACCCTTATCTTTTTACCATCAACGATGATTGAATTATCGCTAGCTTCGACTTTACCCGGAAAGGCACCGTAGGCACTATCCCATTTGAGCAGGTGAGCGTTGGTTTTAGTGTCGGTAAGGTCATTAATCGCCGCTACCTCCAGCTGGTCGCGGTGGTTTTGATTAGCCGCCCGGAAAGTTAATCTGCCTACTCGCCCAAAACCATTAATGCCGATTCTAGTTGTCATTTTTTCCTCCTCGATAATATCGAAATAGACTTGTTCATCTCTATTTTACTCTAGTTGCCGCTATCAAGTACGCCGGTAGTAGATAGTGTCGTCCCGGGGGGATTTGTCTACTCTCCCATCGATTTTCATTGACTCCAGGTGGGACAGGGTTTCTAATACCGCCATTCTTTTGTCTCTGGGGGCTAATTTTTTGAAGGTAGTGCCACCCAGTGTCGGCATCCAGGTGATTTTGGTGGCTATCTGGTAGGCTGTCTGTGGCCTGGTTTTTATGGCGTCGATTATTTCGGAGTTCCTCTTTTCGTGGTGCTCGATAATTTCCTCGACCCTGGTGGGTAAATCGTGGAACACGTGCTCGTGGGCCGGTAAGACGAGAGTAACATCCAGTTGCTTGACCAGGTTGAGTGAGTTGAGAAAATCACTTAATGGATTCGTATTAGTTCGACTTTGCAGACTGATATTGGGGGTGATAACGGGCAGAACATGGTCGCCGGCGAATAAGATTTTTTGGGCTGAGTCATAGAGGCAGATGTGTCCCGGTGAATGCCCCGGCGTCCATATTACCCTGAGACTAAAGCTGCCGACGGTGATAGTTTCGTCACCCTGAAGCATAATATCAGGTAAGGTGGGAGTAGTAAATCCCGGCATGCCGTGGCTATCCTTCTGAATCTTAGATAGCTCTCGGCTGGGTACCCCGTTGAGGCGAAGCCATTGCTCACTCTGCTGCCAGCGTTCCTCGGCGTTTGTCTGCATTGATTGAATCAGCTCTCTCTCCCTTTGGTGCAGGCGAATCTTAGCCCGGGAAAGTTGTTTCACTCTACCGCACAGACCATAATGGTCTCCATGGGAATGAGTGGCTACTATTTGAGTAACATCTTCAAAAGCAACACCGGCTTCGGTCAGTTGCCTTTGCAGAGCATCAAAGGCGGCATCATTATTCATTCCGGGGTCGATAATGAGACACTCGCCATCCCCCCGAACGAGGTAGGTATTGGTGTATTCCAGGGGGTTATCCGGGATTGGTATTTTCAATTGGTGGATACCGGGTCTAATCTCAGTCATTTCTTTTACTCCTTGCTTTAATTATAGAATGGCGGCACTCCGCTAAAATTAGCCTTTTCTCCCAGCTCATCTTCTATTCTGAGGAGACGGTTATACTTGGCAGTGCGCTCGGAGCGGCAGGGGGCGCCGGCTTTAATCAGGCCCGTATTCAGACCTACGGCCAGGTCAGCGATAGTCGTATCTTCCGTCTCGCCGGAGCGGTGGCTGACTACGGCCGTCCAGCCGGCCTGCTGTGCCAGCTTGATAGCCGCTATTGTCTCCGTCAGGGTGCCAATTTGATTGGGCTTGATGAGAATAGAATTGGAGGCTTTGAGCTTAATGCCTTTAGTTAAGCGGTTAACATTGGTCGCGTAGAGGTCATCACCAACCAGCCGGATTTTACTGCCTAATTTTTGCGTCAGTAGCTGCCAGCCAGCCCAGTCATCCTCGTCCAGTCCGTCCTCAAGACTGATGATAGGGTAGCTGGCGACCCACTTGACATAATAATTCACCATTTCATTAGTACTCAGTGAAACGCCTTCCTTAGACAGGGTATATTGACCGTTTTGATAAAATTCGCTGGCGGCCGGGTCCAGGGCGATGAAGCAGTCCTTACCCGTCTGGTAACCGGCTTTTTCAATAGCCGATAAAACGGCTTCGATGGCTTCTTTATTCGATGATAGGGCAGGGGCAAAGCCCCCTTCGTCGCCGACATTAGTATTCAGTCCTCTGTCCTTAAGTACCTTTTTCAGGGCGTGATAGACTTCGGTGCCCATTTGCAGGGCGTGGCGAAAGCTGCTGGCGCCGGCGGGCACGACCATAAACTCCTGGAAATCGGTTGAATCGGCGGCGTGCTTACCCCCGTTCAGAATGTTCATCATCGGTAGCGGCAGGGTATATTTTTCAGTCTTGCCTAAGTGGTGGTAAAGGGGGGTATGAGCCAGATTAGCCGCGGCATGGGCGACCGCCAGTGAGACACCGAGGATAGCATTAGCTCCCAGGCGCGATTTGTCAGTCGTGCCATCAAGCTCGGTGAGCTTGTGGTCAATGGCTACCTGGTCAGTGGCTGACAGGCCGACGATAGCGGCGGCGATGTCCTGATTGACATTGTTGACGGCACGGAGGACACCGAGACCGTTAAACCTGGTGCCCCCGTCGCGCAGTTCCGCGGCTTCATACTTGCCGGTGCTGGCGCCGGAGGGTACGGCTGCCTGGCCGGTCGTGCCGTCGGATAGGATTACCTCAACCTCCACTGTTGGGTTGCCCCGGGAGTCAAGGATTTCTCTGGCTTTAATGCTTTTAATAGTCGACATTTTACTTCTTGGTAATCTTGTCGATGGTCGGGCTACTGATTGGTAACCAGGCTTAGAGCTTTGTTTACCGCTTCGGTGGCGGTTTCAGCCGGGATAATCGAGTTGTCCGACTGACCATTTCGGGACAGCGCCCAGGTAGCCAAACCAATAACGGGGATACCGCTTTGCCGGGCGTGAGCTATCTCGGAGAGGGTGCCATAGCTGCCACCGATGGCGATAACCGCCTGGGCTGATTTGACGACCGAGATATTTCTGGCATAGCCGATGCCGGTAACTATGGGAATCTGGACGTAGGGATTAGCCGCCCGGGCACTGTCCCCGGGGAGAATGCCGATAGTCAAGCCGCCCTCTGAGCTGGCACCGCGGCAGGCGGCTTCCATCACCCCACCCAGGCCGCCGCAGACTAAGGTGGCTCCCTGCCTGGCTAGCTCACGACCGACCTCTTCCGCCAGCCGGGCTTCCTCCGGGGAGGGTTCACTGCCACCGATAACGGCGATGATTTTCTGCTTCTCTATCATCCTCAGGGTCGTTCACCATGATTAGCTTACTTTGTCAACATAGCCATTATATCAGCAGAATCTGGTATTGGCAAAAGAGTAACCTCACCCCCTTAATCCCCCTCTCCTTTTCAAGAAGAGGGGGAAGAAAAAGAAAAGAGGGGCGAAGCCCCTCTTAAACTACCGGCAAGAATTGTGATAATCACAAGATAGATTCAACTTTATCTTAGCCGCCTGTTGAGTTCCTCTTTCGGGATATTGTTCCAAAGACTTACTCTACCAATAATATCACTGAGAGTACCTTTGGCAATGACTTTGTGTGCCGGAATGGTGATAGCATGCTCACCTAAAGCAGTAATCTTCTTCAGACGGATGTGACTGCCCCGTTGCCGTACCACCTTGTAGCCTAAGGACTGAAGGAGTTTAACTAAATCACCACCGCTAGCTTGGGGAAGCTTTGGCATCAGCCAGCCTCACCTCAGATAAGGTCAGAATAGTAAGTGGTTCATCTATCTCTCCATAATGAGTAGATACCGCTTCCTTGATGTTTTGATATAGCTCATCCAAAGTCTTGCCTTGAGTGAATATATCCTCCCCAATTCCACGACCACACCAGAACTCACCATCAAAGTAAGTTTCCATTTTTATTAGCATGTTCGGTCTCCTTCTCGAGTTTCTGTCGTATTATAACATGAAAGCCAGTCTCTTGGCTCGCTATTGACCCCACCCCCTTAGTCCCCTCTACTTAGACCGTGCTTCTCCTTTTGGTAAAGAGCTTGCCCCTGGCTTGAACAGGGGGAGAAAGAGAGGGATTTCAAATCCACCCCCCAGCCCCCCTCTCCGAAGGGAAGCACCAAGCACGAAATCCGAAATACTAAACAGTTTAGAGTTTAGATATTAGGATTTAGTATTTTCTCAGGAGGGGGAAGAAAAAGAAAAGAGGGGCTGGCGCCCCTCTTAAACGCCTGGTCCAGTTGGGAGTTAATCGCTAACAATCTATTTTGTAAATGTATTATGATTTAATTCATCCGCCAAGTGTTCTAAGTCTGGGAACAACATGGACTTATCGATCCCGAACATTTCAAGGCCTTGTTTAAAAGTCTCTACATTTTCTGCGGGTATTTCAATCTTGGCTAGGAATTGATCCGATCCCCCTAGATGATTCAACGGAGTTGAAATCCCGTGTATTGTGAAAGCTGACATCTGAACCATATGTCTAACATCAAACTCCTCAACTTTAATTGCCAATATCTTCTGGCTTTGCGGATTCTTCGTGTACTCAAAGGCTTCTTTGAGAATTGGGATTACTACGGGTGCTCTTGCTAGCAAAGCACTATCACCTTCACCCACCCCTTGATGGCGGTTCAGTTTGCCTGGGTGCAAGCCCCATACAGCGACTGATAATTTACTGTCACGTTCAATTCCAGCTATGGCGAAATATAATGCAATCAATGGCGACTTTGTCCAGTCAAGAAGCCTAGTGCATAACCCATAGTGCTGCATTAGGAGCAACCAAGCCACAAAATCATTAGACGCGGGTGTAGGAGAGTGCCGAGTTTTACCTTTGTTTATGAACTCATTATACGTTGTCTGCTCGGAATTATGGTATGAGGGACGATAGACTCGTGGAACTAAGTCCCATGTGCTATTAGCAAGCCCACGCCACCACAGTCCAACATTATCTTGTGCTTGCATACATACTGCTATCTTTTCAATGAATTGACCCCAGTTATGAACTACTATAGGTTTCATTGACTATCCTTAGAACAGACATGTCATCTTGAATATGCACCAACTACCGTTTGCAGCATTATATCATGATTCGACGTCGTAAATTCTAAAATGCGACAAAATCTTGTTGACTGATATAGAACATATGTGCTATTTTTTAACACATGAGATATGTATTGGAGAGCGAGCGATGGAATTGGAAGAGCGCGATGAGTTGGAAGAGAACGATGAGATTGAGCTGGATTTGCCACCGGAGTATTGCCACTACCGGGATGAGGGCTGTGAGCTGGCTGATTCTTGCCTCAACTGCCCCTTTACCCGGTGTATTTATGATGAAGTTGGAGGTAAGCAGCGCTGGTTAAAGAGGTTGCGCGCCAGAGAGATGACCAGGCTATTTACGACCGAGGGGAAGGCGATAAAGGAGCTGGCGTTGATGTTCGGTGTCAGCCAGCGCACCGTGCAGAGAGCCTTAAAGAAGGAAATCCCCCAGACCAGAAGGAGTTCAAAAAATGAGTGAAGGTTTTAACCCGGCGGAATTAGCCCGCCGCGATACAAACCGGCTTAAGGGCTACAAAGAGCTCCTCGATTTTTATCACGGCGTCCACTGGGAGGGGAGGGAGAGGCGGGGGGAGAAACGCCTGACATTTAACTACGCCAAGGTCTTCGTCGATAAGGTTACCTCGTATCTAATGTCTGGTATTAGCCTTACGGTTGACCCTGTAGCCGACTCGGACGAAGCCAGAGCCAGCGCCCGCCAAGCCGAGACCGCCTTATATCAGGTGTATCAGGATAATAACCTGGAACAGCTCGACTTCGAGACTGAGATTGATTGCGCCATCCTCGGTGATGCCGGCTACAAGGTTATCTGGGACCAGGAGACAAGAAGTGTCCGCATTACTGCCCCCGATATTCAGGGTATCTATGCCTGGTGGGTGGGGGATAATACCTCACGGGTGTGGCGGATAGCCTCAAAGTATAGCCTCACCGCCGACGTGGTAGAAAGTCTGTATAAAGTAAAAGCTAAAGACAAGATAGCTACGATTGTTGAGCTATGGACGGCCCGGGACTTCGAGCTGTGGATTGATGGCATGCAGGTGGAGAGGAAGCCCAATCCCTATGGTTTTCTGCCATTCGTCATCTATCCTAACCTGAGAGAGCCGAAGAAGTTCTGGGGTGTCTCCGATTTGTCCCAGATTATAGAACCGCAGCGAGAGCTTAACCGGGCAACCTCCCAGCTATCGAAGATATTAGAGCTATCCGGTAATCCCATCGCCGTGCTGGAGAACGTGGAAGAATCCGAGGACATCGCCGTCAGGCCGGGGGCGGTGTGGAATATCCCTGAGGACGCTAAAGCCTACCTGCTCGACCTGCTCCAGGGGGGTGGCGTCAGGCTGCATATCGATTACATCAATTTGCTCTATCGCATCCTGCACGATGTCTCGGAGTCGCCGCGGGCGGCCTTCGGTGGCACCGAGAGGGATTTGTCCGGTGTCGCCCTGGAGATTGAGGTTCAGCCGCTGCTACAGAAGGTGAGGCGGAAAAGGATTATCCGGACAGCCGCCTATAACCAGAGGAACCGGCTTATTCTTAAGCTCCTGGAGAAATACCACCCCGCATTTAATACGGGGGAGAGCTTTGGTGATAACCGTTTGGGAGTGGTTTGGGGTCCGGTGCTGCCGCAGGATTTAGCCAAACTGGTGGCTAACGAGCAGGCATTAGTGCAGACCGGTATTCATTCCCGGCGCCGGGCGATGAATGAGGTGGGCGTCGAAGACCCGGAGGCAGAGTTCAATCGATGGCTTGAGGAAAGGGAAGCTATCCTTAAGATGAATAAAGAGCTTAATCTGAGACCGGCCAGGGGTGGCGCGCGAGAGAGGGCTGTGGTGCCCCAGGCAGAGGTCGTTGAGGAATCTTTGTCCTGATGCCGGCTGTGTTTTTAGCCAGCCAAGATTGATGACACAGTTGTCAGCAGGAGGACGAAAAAGGAGGACGAAAGTTGGCAAATGAGATAAACCAGGACGAGAACTCGCCGGAGTTGCCACCGGGCGAGCCGAATCCGCCCGGGGTGGCCGAGTTGCCGCCGGGGGCCATGCCTGAAGCCAGGCTGGCTGAGCTTGAGAGCCTGGTAACTGAAAAAGATGGGGCACTGGCTGAAGCCAACACTCGCTTTGTTGAGCTTGAGCAGGCTGTCGCCAGCAAAGAAAACGAGATTGTTAGCCTGAAACAGTCTCAGGCTGAGCTAGAGGAAAGGTTGACGACAATCAGCCATTCCCTGGCCGAGGCGGTCGCCAGATATAAAGCTACGGTGGTTCAGGCAAATCCGGAGGTCATCGAGGAGCTTATCAGCGGGGATACCATCGAGTCTATCAATGAGTCTTTGGATAAGGCAAAAGCTCTGGTGAGTAAGGTGAGGCAGGGAGTAGAGACTCAGATATCATTGGCTAAGGTTCCGGCGGGAGCTCCGGAGAGGACAGCGCCTGACCTCTCAGCGCTATCCCCGCGGGAGAAGATTCAATACGCAATAGAAGGTAAAAAGTAAAATACGAAATCCTGAAATCTAAACCCTGAACCCAGGATTTAGAAATTCGAATTCAGGATTTCTCCAAGGGAGGAATAAAATGGCACTAACTTTAGCTGAAGCCGCCAAACTATCGAATGATATGCTCCTGCAAGGAGTGGTGGAAACTATTGTCAAGGATTCCCCGGTGTTGCGGGAACTGCCCTTCGTTGAAATTGTCGGTAATGGCTTAACCTATAACCAGGAAAAGACCCTGCCCACCATTGATTTCTACGATGTTGGCGATACCTGGTCGGAATCAACCCCGACCTTTGAGCAGAAAACAGCCAACCTGAAGATTATGGGGGGTGATGCCGATGTCGATAACTTTCTCAAGGCAACCCGCTCCAACCTTCAGGACCTAGAAGCCGCCGTCGTTGAGCTTAAGGCTAAGGCGCTCAAGGATAAGTTCGAGGATATCTTTATCTACGGTGATGCTACGGCTAATCCCAAGCAATACGATGGTTTAAGAAAGCTGATTGATACCACTACGGCCGGCAGCCAGGTGATTGCCGCCGGTGCTAGCGGAGCTACCCTGACCCTATCCATGCTCGATGAGCTGATTGACGCCGTAAAGGGAGGCAAACCCGATATTTTGCTGATGAGCCGGCGCTCCCGGCGTAAGATTAACGCTTTAGTCAGGGCCTCGGGTGGCCTGATGGAGACCGACCGTGATAAGTGGGGTAATTTCGTCCAGTTCTGGGATGGCGTCGCCATCGGCGTCAACGACTGGATACTGGATACCCATGTCGTCAGCGGTAGTGTCGAGACGGCTACCAGCGGAGGTACCTCCTCGGCAATCTACGCCGTTCAGCTTGGAGAGGGTGCCCTCTGTGGCTTGACCTCACCCGGTCAGCTTACCGTAGAGCCTATCGGCTCGCTGGAGACGAAGGACGCCACCCGGACCAGGATTAAGTGGTATGTCTCTCTGGCGCTGTTCGCCAGTGTCAAAGCGGCGGCTTTAATCGGTGTTCAAGACTAAATTAAAAAAGACTGTAGTTAAATCTAGTAGGGAGGAGAATTTAAAATGGCTTTTTCAGACCCAGGAAAAGGAAGACTTATCCTTGATTCCGGTCGGGGAACCGAGCCGGAGAAGGTGACGCTGGCTGAGGACTGCCAGAGTGGTGATGTTCTTGGTTACAGTTCAGGTTGGAAAAGGGCGTTAGCCGCTACCGGCTCGGTAGTCCAGGGGCGGTTGGTGGCGCTGGCTGATGGTAAGAATGGCGGGGAGGTGCCGGTATCATCCAATCCGGTGGTGGGGGGTTACTCCGGGGCGACACCGGGCAATTATGTCTATGTGGCTGAAGGCTCGAATAATGGTCGGATTACTGAGACGGCACCATCGACCACGGGTGATGCCAATACCATTATCGGTGTGGCTCTTTCGGCCACTGAGGTTATGTTCTTTCTCAACAGCCGGCCTGATAGCACAGCCTAAACTAGCTATGGGATAGGAGGGTTGGGGAAGAAAAGCCCCAGCCCTCTATCCGAAAAGGGAGGTAAATTATGGAACTGACAGTAATAGAACACATTGAGCACCCCTTTGCCAAGGACAACCTGACCTCAGATGGTGTCCAGTGGAGCGCTGAAAAAACTACCTCCACGGATAACTATGAAACGGTGGAGCAGGTTACGGTTAACCCGCCGGCGCTGGGGGCCGTTATTGAGCTTGAGTTCGGCCTTACCTGTGCCGTAAAGTCCAGCGGCGCGACGGAAAGCGTCCTTTTTAAGTGGCAGGCACGTAATAAGGGTGGCACCTGGGTTGACCTTCACAGTGAGGTAACTTACCCGGCGAATGCGTCCACTTATAAAGAGTACACCTACAGCGGCCGTTTCCCGCCGGTAGCCAATTTCAATACGGTGCCCTTTGATGTGCAACTGCTGGTTAAGTCGGGCGGTGCCGGCGGTGAGAATGCTGTGGGCAAGACCAAGAACTCAAGCTATGTCAAGTTAATCTACTCCGCTGCGTGAGGTAGAAATGAAGGTTAGGCGAGATTTTATCTATGACCCTGGTTTGGTGCTCTATTTGCCCTTTTATCAATCGGATGGCGCTGCCTTTAAGTCGAAGGATGGCTACGGGCACTTAGCTACGGTTAGCGGTGCTTCGTGGCGACCCGGCGGCCGCTACTTTGATGGAGTGGATGATAATATTGCTCTGCCGGCAACACCAGTACTAAGCCCAACTTTAGGCACAATCCTTCTTTGGATTAGGTTCGGTCGTAGCGGCACTGCGGAATACCTTTATTCGCAGAATATTGATAACTGGTCTGTCTATCATAATGGAGAAGATATCAGGCTTTACTATGACCAAATACTGGTTGCCGGTTGGGCACGAGTGGTTGGAGTAGATACCTGGGTTCACCTGGCGTTTACCTTTGGGACAGGTGAAACAGGGCGTGGGTATGAAAATACAATTGAGAAGGCTAGTGGTGCTTGTTCAACCAGTAACCCTACTGAGGGTTTAATAAAGATCGGCTCTTTGAGTAATGGAGCTACACCTTTCTTAGGCGATATTGGTGAGTTTTATCTCTACAATCGCATGTTATCCTCAGTCGAAATTTTATATCACTATCTAGCGACTAAGTGGAGGTATCGATGAAATACAGAGTAAGACTTGACATGTCATTTGACAGCGAAGCTGATGCCCAGTCTTTGATGGCTTACGCCAAAAACTTGTCCGGGAAGGCGGTCAGCATCAATGAAGGCGAGGTCAACGAGGAGATAGGCTTTAGCGATTTGGAGATTTGCCGCCATGATGAGGGCCTGCCCTGTGAGAAGCTGGAGAGGCTAGAGATTAGAAAGGGGTGAGGTAGAGATGAATTTGAGTGACATGAGAACTATCGTCAGGCGTGACCTTCACGATGAGGACGCGACTAACTACCGCTGGACGAATAACGAGTTGGACAGGCACATTGCCCACGCGGTGAAGGATTTTTCCGAGGCCGTCCCCTACGAGCAGAAAGCGACCAAAGCCACTACCTCAGGCTCGAGGGAAATTAGTATCTCGACGATAACTGACCGCATTATGGTTGAAGCCGTGGAGTATCCAGTCGATAAATTCCCCCGGAAATACCAGCGTTTTAGCCTGTGGGCTGATTCTCTGACTCTCCTTGGTGATGAGATTCCTGATGGCGCCAATGCTTATATCTACTACGGTAAGCTCCATACCCTCGATGCCACCAGCTCAACCATCCCGGCTGTGTATGAGGACTTAATCGCTGCCGCTGCCGGTGGCTATGCCGCCGTTGAGTGGTCGGTGTATGCTGTCAACCGGGTTAACGTCGGCGGTATGCCTGCTCCCCAAGAGTTTCTTATCTGGGGCAGGGAGAAACTAGGTTACTTCCGGCAGGAGCTAAAGAGGCTGGGCAGGAGAAACCGGGTCAGAATCCGCTCTCTCTATAAGCCCTACTATCCGGCCGTGTCCAAATCAACCGATTATGGACCCTGATATAGATGGGGTGTCGAAGAGGGGCGTCAGCCCCTCTTTAATAACTAATTCCCCCTCTCCTTTGAAGGAGAGGGGGCACAGGGGGTGAGGTAGACATGTCAATAAAAGAAGGAGTAGCTAAAACTAAAGAGGGCTTGCTCAAGGAAGCTTTTGCTATTGCTGGTGACCCGAAGGACCCTGAGACCTGGAAGCTACCCCATCACCTGAAGAGCCTTTCCAGGGCACTGCGGGGGCAGCTTGATATTGAGAAGACGGTTGACTGGGAGCGGATGCCGGCGGTGGTGGCGGCTTTAGCACCGAGGGGTTACCGCGGGCAGAGGGTAGATGCCAGCCCGGAGCAAATTCTTCAGGCAGCCAAACACCTGTCAGTTCACTACCGTCAGGCAGATAAGCCCTTACCTGATACCCTGGCGGCGCTGGTGTAAGTAAAATAGAGACAGAAAGTCAAAGAGGGGCTCCGCCTTTCTTTCCAGAAATCTTCCCCCTCTCCCTTGAGGGAGAGGGGGATAAAGGGGGATGGGGTAGATAAATATCTATAAAGCATTGTGGTCAAAAATAGAGGGGCGCCCCTGGACTTACATCCTGCGTGATTGGTGGGATGATTATGAATTCTTCTGGATTGTCGGCTTGGTCAGTCTAGGGATATGGCTCGGGCATCACTACGGGGGGAAGTCAGTTATGATTGGATGGTTGCTCTTCACCACTGGCTACATTAGCGGTCACCTTTTCTGGGGAAAGGATTATATCCCGAGGCAAAAAGGTGAGTGAGGCTAAGGAGATAAAGTGAAACGATGAGAACTCTATCAGCCACATTACTGGCGGCTCAAAAAGAAGCCACCCGTACTCCTTACGTCAAGGTGGAAGCCAAGAACAGGATTGCCGGCGTGGTCAGGCTTGATTGGACGAGACTATATACCGGTAGTGAGGATGACTACTTCCACGCTCTGACCTTGCCCGGTGATGGTTCGCTTATCAGGGCGAGGATAACCCTGCCCGTCGCTGGCCGGAAACTCTATCGGCAGAGAGTGCCTAATCCCGCTCCATCCTCGGATTTCAGTAGCTGGACCGATACCAACCAGTTCAGCTGCCTGGCTGTCGCCGCCGCTTCCCTGGGTGCGGAGGTCTCTATTTTCTGGATAAATTCCGATAGCGAAGTCCGGCGTATCAAGAGCACCGACTATGGTGTTAATTGGGGCAACGCTGAGCTGATTGACTATTCTCCCACCATTGCTATCAATGGCCTGGCGGCTGCCTACAAGCCCAACGGTGATTTGGCTATCTTCTTCGCTGACCAGTCAACCCTCTATGTTAAAAAGCGTGTCAGCGGTAGCTGGCAGTCTAAAGCTGCCTGGGATAAGACCACCGGTAATCTGTCGGGCGTAGCTGCCGTCTATGATGCCGACTGGAATCTCGTTATTACCGGTAAGGATTCGGCCGGCAACTTTAAGCTGTGGAGCTTGATATACGGTGATGGTGGTGATGTCGCTGCCGCTACCTGGTCGGCGCTCAAGGAAATGGCCTCGGCGCCCTCAGATGGTGATTTTGAATACCACCGGGTATTCATGGATAAACCGGATGTCTACCGCTACTTCTATATCGAGAGGTTTACCGGCGCGGAAGCTTATGACCGTCCTTTCTGGTCTCACTCCGCCCTGGGCAGTAAGTTTCTGGACAACCTGTGGCGCCAACCGGTCCCGTTTAACCTGTCCAGCGAATATGGTCTGGCTCTGGCTGACTACGGCGATTATTGCTGGCTGTCTACTCCCTATGGTGTCTGGCGAGCCAAGCTAATTGAGGAAAGCCTCGATTTAAGCGCCGATGTTGTATCTTTGAGGCAGGAAAGCCGGCAGAACCAGGGCAGGTTGACCGTTGAATTGCGGAACGATGATGGCGGCTATGCCTCGCTGCCATCGCCGCTGGCTCTTGGCTGCCAGCTAGAGGTCAGTCCGGGCTATGTTACTGTTCAAGGAAATGAGGTTAGCTCCGGCCAAACCTTTGCTTTAGAAAGCTACGAATACGTTAGCTCAGGGGGTAAGTCCAGTCTTGTGCTCCATGCCCGGGATGGATGGGGGTGGATAAATGCCTGGAAAGCCAGGCACCAGTTCCGCTGGAATAAGGCTGCCAGTGATATCAGCGTCAAAGACATCCTCGCCTTTGTCCTGGCAAGGGTTGGCTTAAAGCTTGAGGTAAAATCCCAGTCATCCGTTATCACCGGCTACTACCCTGATTTTGCCATCCATCCCGATAACAGTGGCGATAGCGTCATTAGTAGATTGCTATCCTTTGTCCCTGACGTACTGTTTATTGAAGGTAATAAAGCCTATCTGGTCAATCCCCAGTCGTCTGATGACTCGGTTTATGCCTACGGGCAAGCCCACTCCATATTTGAGGGCAGGTATCGGCAAGGAGCCTGGCCGCTTAACCGGGTTCAGGTCGAGGGCTACGACCCGGTCGGTGATGTACCCATCGTCGTTGACTCCTTCGCCTGGAGTCAGATAGATAAGGTCTACGACCGGCTGAAGCAACCGGAGGACCAGAATATCGATACTGTGGCTAAGGCTGAGCAGAGGGGCGATGCCTATTTACGAGGCGCTGAGATAGAGTCGGCCGGGGATACTCTGCTCGTTCCGGTTAACTGTGGCCAGCAGCTATACGATGTCATTGACATCACTGATGCTCGGGCTGGACTTAGTGCCGACAAGAAAAGGGTGCTGGGACTAATTTTGATTCATAATCCTCACCGTGGCCAATATGAGCAGCGGCTGTCACTGGGGGCAGTATAAGGGGGAGTTAAAGAAGGGCGAAGCCTCTCTTAGATAACCAATTGAGACTGTCCGAGAATTGTCATTCCGTGCTTGACACGGAATCCAGGCGGGGCGGTAACGCTGGATTTACGCTTCCGTATCAACTACGGGACAAGTTTCGCGGGAATGACAGAATGGCCTTGGGACAGTGTTCTCGGACAGCTTCATACAGGGGATAGGGTTAGAGATATCAGATAATTATCGGTAGGGCGTCAAAGAGGGACGAAGTCCCTCTTAAAAACTAATTCCCCTTCCCCTTGATAAGGGGAAGGG